>VFZK01000009.1 GCA_016871215.1 Acidimicrobiia bacterium
GCTGGATCGTGGAACGGACCTTTGCCTGGCTAGGCCGTTATCGCCGACTCAGCAAGGACTACGAGTATTTGCCCGAAACCAGTGAGGCTTTCATCAAGATCGCCATGATTCACCTGATGCTCCGCCGTCTGGCGCAGCATTCAGAGGGTTTTTAAACACCCTCTGATGCTCGCACTGGGTTGCGGGTTCACTGAACCAATAAGCTGGCGGGACGCAAGCCTTTTCTCATTCTTATTTGGTGATTGTCAATCGCGGCCGCACTCGATAGAGAATCGCAACTCGCAAATCGCCAATCGCAAATCACAAGGCTCATCAATCTGTTGTTGTATCACCGCCTGAGCTGAAGGTAGGATGTCTCTTGTCGGGCCGGCCTTTCGCTGAAGTCGCGAATTCATCTCAAGACAACGTGGGAAGTGAGGTGCCAAGTGGAGCGAACTTCGAGACGTCTCTTTCTTAAGGAAGCATCTATGGCCGCCGCAGGTTCACTGGTCGCAAGCCGCGGTCTGCTGGCGAACAAGAAGAGCCAATACGCATCGCACGATCCAAAGGACCTGATCCGCGCCATGCAGGGGGCCCACAATTACCAGACGACACCCTTTCGACCAAACTACGATCTGGATGCCGACGGATTGCGCAAGAACATCGCGTACCACGCGGATTCGGATGCCACCGAAAACGCAACGATCGTCGTGGGTGCTGGGTTAGGCGAATTCTTTACGCTCGATCCTGATGAACAGAAGGCGATGGCGCAGGCAGCCGTAGCCGGAGCGAAGGGAAGAATGCCCGTGGTCGTTGGAGCCGGCGGTGGCTACAAACTCGCCTTGCAGACGGCACGCAACGCCCAGGAAGCTGGGGCCCAGGCGATTCTGCTCTTCTCGCCCGCTTACGGAAGCGAGAGTGCCGACGGCGCCTACGAGTACTTTCGCGATGTCGCGCGCTCGGTGCGAATCGGTGTCATCCTCTATCCCCGCGGCAAAGAGGCTTATTGGCCCGACGTGATTCGCCGTTTGGCCGAATTGCCCAATGTCATCGGCTTCAAGGATGCGAGCGGTGGCGTCGAGGTCGGCAAGGCCCTTGGCTCGTTGATTCCCGATCGATTCCTCTGGATTGCCGAAGGTGAAACTCACGCGGTGCAAGCGCTGCCGGCGGGAGCGCGAGCCTACACAACGGCGGTTGCGACGTTTGTACCGCGCGCATGTTCTGAATTCTGCAAGCATGGCGTGGCGGGAAAACTCGCTGCCATGAACGAGTTGCTGACCAACCGCATCGAACCCGTGGCTAAAGTGCGCGGCCATAAGCCCGGATACGGCATCAGTGGAATCAAGGTCGCGCTAGAAGCATTGGGAAGAGCCGGAGGACCCGTGCGCCCGCCAGGCACGCAGGTCCTGAAAGAGGATCGGCCGAAGATCGCCGAGATCGCTCGCAAATACTCCGAAGAGCAGAAGCTGGTGAGCCGGAAGGCTTGAGCCAACGGACGCCTTGGCATCCCGGAAGCGAGCCATGCCACCTCCTTCAGACGCTGGTGAGCTTCTTGGGTGGCAAGCTTTGGATCTCCATGATGTTTGAGTGTCTTTCGCCGGATTGCTGGGTTCGGCGAGAACCTTGGCCCGAGAGAAGCAAGCCTCCTTCGGCACCTGTTGCACACCGCCACCCCAACGCCGAACCGACGAACAGTCCGGACTGAAGTCTCTTCCGACCTCATTGCCACATTTTCCCATTGTTGAGCTATGCCTGGACGAGCGGCGCACAGTGAAAGGAACCCATGAACGAACAGAAACGACAGAACAGCAACACCGAAACGCGTCGAGAGTTTCTACAGCAGTGTGCCGCCCTGGCTGGAGCCGGCTTCGGGAGCATCTTCAGTTTGCAAGCCTCGCTCGAGGCGGGAGAGAAGGACAAGGCCAGCCGCCCTTCCCACCTGGTTCGCTTCGGCAAAACGAATCTCTACGTCTCGCGTCTGTGCCAAGGCACGGCTTTTCGAAAAGTGACGCGCGACGCCAACGATCCCGAAGCCCAACGCATCCTGCACCACGCGATCGAGATCGGTGTGAACTTCTTCGATTCTGCCGAGGCCTACGGCTGGGGCGGATCTGAGACGGCGCTTGGCAAAGCGATCGCGGGAAAAAGGCAGAAGCTGGTGATTTGTACGAAGGCAGCAGCGACGGAATTCGAAACCAAAGGCCAAGGCAAGAAAATTCGATTCACGAAAGAGATGTTGTTCAGCAAAGCAGAGGGCAGCCTGAGGCGCCTCGCAACAGACTATCTCGACCTCTACCTGCTGCACGGTCCCGATGAGGGCACGCCGATGGCGGAGATCGCAGATTCGATGGATGCGCTGGTCCGTTCAGGCAAGATTCGCTACTGGGGCATTTCCAATCACAAATCGGAAGACGTTGCAAAGCTGGTCGAGTTGGGAAAGCGAAGGGGCAAGTCTCCGATCGCCGGCCTCGAGGACTACTACAACCTGGTTGCGGCCGACCGGCGTGACTTTATGGACCGGGAAATGTTTCCGCTGATCCGAAAGGGCAAGCTCGGGCTCATGGCATTCAGCCCTCTGGGTGAAGGACGGCTGGCGCCGGGCCGCGACGTCGAGAAGGGCTCTCCTCTGGAATCGGTGGTGAACGCTCTCGATCGCGTGGCAAAAGACCTTGGAGCAAGCCGGCCACAAGTTTGCGTGGCATGGGTGCTGACTCGTCCGGCGGTCACCAGCGTCCTGGCTGGAGCTGAGAAGCCGGAGCACGTTGAAGAAAACTTCAAAGGATCTCAGCTCAAGTTGCCGGCCGAAGCCATCAAGATGCTCGACGCCGCCAGCGACGCTTATACCCTGAGAGTCCGGGAAAAGAAGCCGGCGTCCAAATGAGGCCGGATTCCTTTTCAAGCTGCACAATCCAAGTGTCAGGGCAGGTGGCTCGCGCAACGAACGAAGCGTATGAGGCGTGCTCGGCCACCGGCTGAACCCGGGAGCGCCGGATTCCTGCCGATCCGCGCCAATCCGTGATTTGCGGGTTTCTCTTGGTTGCCTCGAAGCGGCCTGAGTGCAGGGTGCCATGTTAATCATCGATGGAGACTACCCCATGGCGTTTGGCGCCATGGACCTGAATCGCGATCTCGCCTTGCCCATTGAAGAAGTGCGGCGTGCGAAACCCGATCGTTTCGCGAGCGCATCCTGCCCAGACAGTGAAACGATGGCGTCGCTGCCAGAGATGCGTTTGGCCAAAATCGCAGTGGCGTTGGTGAAAGTCGTCGGGCGGCTCCACCGGCCCAAGAACCCGCTGTGGGGGTACCGGAGCGCCGAAGCGGCTCATGCCGCGGCCCAAGCCCATCTCGCTTATTACCGGATCTTGGCCGAGCGCGGGCAGGCTCGCATTCTCCGGACCGCTCGTGAGCTCAGCAAACACCTGCAAACGTGGTCACAAACCGAAGACTGCCGACAACTGCCTGTGGGCTTGATTCTCGGCATGGAAGGCGCCGACCCGATTCTCAGCCCGGACCAGATTCATGAATGGTGGGAGCAAGGCCTGCGGGTCGTGAGCCTTTCGCATTACGGCATCAGCACATACTGCCATGGAACCGGCACGGGCGTTTCGGGCGGGCTGCTTCCGCCCGCCAAGGCGCTGCTGGAGGAGATGCATTCGAGCGGGATGATCCTCGATCTGACCCACGCCTCGGACGCTTCCGCTTACCAGGCACTCGAGATGTTTGGCGGGCCGGTGCTGGCAAGTCATCAGAACTGTCGCGCCTTGGTGCCCGGCGAGCGGCAGTTTCCAGACCCGCTCCTGCGGGCAATCATCCAACGTGAAGGAGTCGTTGGCGTTTCGATGGATAGCTGGATGCTTTACAAACCGGGACTGGACTGGGGTTCACCTATTCCTCCTCGCAGCACGGTCTTTCCCAGAGAAGCCATTTCGTTGGAAGACTACGCAGATCACGTCGACTACCTCTGCCAGTTGGCTGGCAATTCACGCCATGCGGCCATTGGAGGCGACACCGACGGACAGGGAGGGAGCGGAGGCGCACCTAGCGGCGTGGAAACGGTGCGCGACTATCAGAAAGTGGCGGCGGTACTCGAGCGGCGAGGTTATTCCTCGGACGATATCGCCAATGTGATGTATCGCAACTGGCAGCGGTTTTTCGAAACCTGGCTGCCCGCTTAGATGACTCACGGGAGCGCCAGCAACGAACACACACAGGCGCACCGGCGGACACCCCAGAAGTCCTGTCGTTCCGCCTGTACCCGTGAAAGCGCACGGCACTGGGGTTCGGACATTTTTTTAATGCGGGAGCCGGACAGCGACCAGAATCAACTTGCCGCTACGGCAGCGAGAAAACTCGCTGGGATTCAAGGTGGTGTCGCGAGGGGTCGGCGTAAACGCCAAATACCCGACTTTGCGCAGCATCGAAGTATTGCTGTAGAACGTCGTGCGCAACCGGCTGAGGCTCAGTCACCAGCCATCGCCGTGCCAGCCAGGATAGCCGGGGAATGCGACTCCCGATTCCAAAGCGGCAGGAGACTGCCGCAGTCCAAGGCGCTTTGCGTAGCTCGCAGCATCTCGGCTCGCCAGTCTTGGCATGCTTCATCCTCGAATCGAGCACCCGTATCGCCTGCATACCCGCCAACGGAGGCGACGCATGAGCAATCCAGTGGTGGATGGGCCCAGGCCCTGCACGAAAGCGGAAGTTCCGGAAATGATCGCCATGGTCAACTCCGTGATGCGCCAAGGCAGCGATCAGTCCTTTCTGACCGACTACCCGCGCGTGTACGACGCTGCAAACCTCGAGAACATCTTCATCCTCAAAGTCGATGGCGAAGTTGCGAGTGTGGTTCCTTTCATCCCGCGTAACGTCGAGATTGCCGGCTGCCGCTTTCGCATCGGAATCATTTCGCCAACGGCGACGGCCCCTCACCATCGCAAAAAGGGTTACGCCCTCCGCTGCCTGCGCACCTGCACAGACAAGATGACACGAGACGGCATCGAGCTGTCGATCTTGTGGACGCTGGTTCCGACTTTTACGTTCTATGAGCACGACGACTACCAAGGCGTCTTCCGACCGGACGGAACCTACAAGTGCCGGCAAGCTGATGCGGCGCTCTTCCACAATGGGGGGCAACAGATTGTCGAGTATGATCCAGCGAGCCGACGGTGGCTGGGAGACCTACAGGCGATGCACGAATTGGAAATCACCGGCATTGTGCGAAGCCGTGAGGACTTCCCAGCCCTGTTCAGCTTGCCGAAGATCAAAACCTTGATCGCTTTGGAAAGATCGAAGCCGGCCGGGTATCTAATGGTTAGCCGAGCCACCAACAAACCGGGCTTGATCGAAGCAGGAGGCAGCGCTGCTTCGGTAGAGACTCTGGTTCGACACGCGCTCGAGGAACTCGATGAGGGACGCGAGCTAGCGGGGTACAGTTACCAGACTCCCACCGTGCTGGGTGACTTGCTCGACCAGAAGCTGCCCGACCGGCGGCAGTTCCAGGACGACAACCTGATGGTCCGGTTCAACGACGTTCGAGGCTTCCTGGAAAGGATCTCACCCTGGCTGTCGCAACGGAACGGGCAGAACTACAGAGCTTTTTCAATCAGAACTTCTCAGGACGGGGAGCCCATCGGATGCGAGTTCTCTGCCAGTGGTCTGAAACTGTCGCGTGAATCGCCTTCGCCGCAGTTCGAGCTATCGCGGCGCGAGCTGGCTTCCGTCGTGTTCGGGTCTCATCCAGCCCGTCCCGTGCAGACGCCCGAGGCGCTGCGGGATCTGTTCCCGTTTTATTTTCCGGTCTGGATACTGGACCATAGCTAGCGAAGCCTGGCACCGCCCTCCGCGGTTGCAGCAACGGGTTTCACAGCGGCCGCTTTGCCCGTTTCGTCATTCCTGCGCAAAACGGGAATCTGGAGTTTGTATATTTCAAATCTCGCGACTAGCACGCCTGTGTGGCCGCCTCTAGCTTGCCAAGTCTACACTTAGTTTAGGCCAACGGGCGCCATATCGTCATTCCCGCCAAAGCGGGAATCCAGTCTTCCTGTGGGTACCGGTGCTTGACGGATAGCCCCAACCATCCCTGGGCTCCCGCCTGCGCGGGAGCGACGGCTTCTACGTGGCCTCAGAAACGAACCACCAGGAGAACGTCATGTATCGACGCAACTTCCTTAAGAGCGCCCTGACGCTGGGCGCAACAACGCTCCCAGCTTCTCCAACGACGACCCGCGCTGAACGGCCTCGTGCCAAAGGCGCCAAGAAGTATCGGGCCGGCATCGTCGGGTTGGGCTGGATGGGGTTCCTTTACGATCTGGGGAAGCGCGACTACGAGAACATCGGCGGATCCTATACAGACCCGAAGTATCAGATTGACGATCCCAATCGCCCGTTGCCGGCAGGGTTGGATGTCCACCGCAAGTTCTACTTTCACAACCACCCTGGCCAGGAAGGCGTCTCGAATTCCTATGCCGAGGCTTTATGGGACCGGCCGGAGGTTGCACTGGTGGCCGGCGCAGAGCGAAACACAGAACGTCTGCGAATGTTCGGAGAACGGTATGGAATCGACGCGCTCTATACGGATGCGCTGGAGATGTACCGTAAGGAGAAATTGGACATCGTCGCCGTCTGTACTAACACCAAAGGCCGGTCGTTCCTGACTGTCAAGGCCGTCGAGGCCGGTGCAAAAGGGATCCTGGCCGAAAAACCCATGACCTTTACGTTGGACGAAGCCGACCGGATGGTTAAGGCCTGCGCTGATGCAAAAGTACCGCTGGTGGGAGGAGCCACCACTGCTTCGCATCCTTCTTTTGCCAAAGCCAAGGAACTGGTGCGAAGCGGCGCCATTGGCGAGGTACTGTCCATAGAAGCTCGAGTGCCCGTCATGTCGCAGCACCAAGATTGGAGCTACTTTCTGGACAGCGCGCCGGCTTGGATCGTGGGCTTCGGGGACAAACCGCGCCGCAAACGCGGCAGCACGGAATTCATAGGCCAAGGCATGGTCGTCGCCAAAGATGGCACCGTGCTCCACATCAGAGATGGCGCTCCAGAGGTACGGCTATCGGGACGCAAGGGTGAGATCTGTTTCCACGACAATCGCTGGCGCCTCTGGCAGGACGTCGAAGCGCCACCGGCAAAAGGCCGAGTCGAGATGCCCTGGCCACAACCTCAATTCTTGCTCCCTTACCGGGCGGTGTACTGCCTGGAAGACCTCATCGCCTGCATGGAAGGGAGAATGGATGAGCCAAAGAATTCGGGCCGCCGAGTTGCCGTGGCTTTGGAAGTCGAACTGGGGCTAAAGCTCTCGTCCGCCCAGGGAGGTCAGCGGATTGATCTTCCACTGAAAGACCGTTCTCTCGGTCTCACCTACGACTGGTTCCGGTGATAGCCGCTCATAGAAATACTCGCAGGCGAGCACTCATGCGTGCTTGTCCGCTTAAAAGTGGCATTCCATCACTCCGGCCAAAGCGGGAATGCCGTGCCCCATTCCTGCTAGGCTGGCGCGCAAAAGCAATGAGTCTATAGAATCGCTGCGGGTTCTTCTCAGCGCCCTGGCTTCGCGTGTCGGACTGCAGCAAGCCAAGCGAGCTTGACGTAAACGCCCTACTGGCGTCGTCAGGACAAGCCCATGCAAACATCACCCGCGCAGCTTTGTTGGGAAATCTGTCAATGATCCGACGAGACTTCATTAGGACCGTCGCCGCATTGGGAACTTCCGCCAGCAGTAGTAGCGAACCTGCGGAACATCGCGCCGCGTTGACATCGATTCCTGACGAGCCGCACGTTTTCGTGCGAGAGGATTTTCATCACCTCTCTGGCCTGGCCCCGCCGCTAACCCTCGCGGACATTACCAAGACGGTGGACCTGCTGGTGGGAACGAGCGTCGACACTCTCATCTTCTCTCTGGGATCCACCGGCGGGATGTGTCTTTATGACACGCGTGTCGGGCAAATGCATGGGACCAACGTGGGCAAGTGGACGCATGCCGTCAACTATCGCGATGGGCGTTACGTGCGGCAGCTGGTGGCAAACGGCTGGGATCGGCCTCAACTGTTCTGCGATCGCTGCCATGAGACAGGATTACTGTTTTTTGCAAGTGCTCCCCTCACGATCGGCGCCCACACCACACCACAGCTGCGTGGCTTGGGAAGAACGTCAGACTTTGTGTTCGATAACGCGCAACTGCAAGTCGGACCGGACGCCGACCCGCGCGCGCGCCATCTATCGCCGACGCGACTGAGCTTCATGTTTCCAGAAGTCCGTCAGGAGCGCATTCGGATTTACGAGGAGTTCCTGTCTCGCTACGAGACGGACGGGGTGGAGGTGGAAGTGAACTGGCTTCCCCTTTGCAAATACAGCCAGATCAGACAATGTGCACCGCTACTTATGCAATGGTTTCGAGATCTGCGGCAGCTCGCCCAAAAGGCTCAGCAAGCCCAGCATCGCCGCAAGCGGATTTACGTCCAGCTCCCTGCGAGCCCTGCCACTTGGCAGCAAGCAGGCCTTGAAGTGGGAACCTGGATTGCCGAGCGACTCGTCGATGGCCTAATCTGTACGGCAAACGACCCGGAAGTGCTCGATCAGGACCTCGACTTGTCGGAAGCAGTCTCGTTGTGCCGCGGAACGCCATGTCGCATCCTGGTAGGGTGCGGTCCCTCACTGGGCAAGATCAGAGCCAAGAAGGCCACGACTAAAATGCTCTGGGCAGCGGCCGCCAACGCTTACCAACAGCAAGCCGCGGGTTTTGGGTTGAATGACATGATCCGCAGCCAGGAACTGAGTTTTCTCGGCAACATGGTTCATGCATTGCGGCCCCTGCGTCGGCCGCAATTGCTTGAGATGGTCGACAAGCTCTACCGGGTTCGCGACCAGCCCACGAACCCACAAACGGCAGGAACGGGACTGCCCGGAACGGAGCCTTTGCTTCCTAAAGTGCTTGAACAAGGACAGCCCCAAGAGGTGCCGTTAAGAATTGCCGATGACCTGCACCGGTGGCATGCGTTGGGGAGAGTGAAGAGAGTACGGCTGCGTGTCCGCATCAGCAATCTCGAGCCTTCGCTGAACGAACTGAGAATCGAGCTGAACGGGCGCCTCCTGCCGGATTCGCTTCTTCAGATCCACGACCTGAATTACCGCTTCATCCGAGAAGGGGTTGCCTATCAGGGTAGTCAAATTTACGAGTACGCTCTGCGCCCGGAAGTCTATCCTCAGATGGGAAGGAACATCGTGAAAGTAACACTGATTCGGCGCGATCCGGATGTAGACTTGCGTTGCGAAATCCAGGATGTCGATTGCCTTATCGAGTACCGGTTGCATCGACATTTTGAAGACGGTCCCACGACGTACTGAGGGCAGTACCAGGCGGGTCGCAGGTTGTCGACCATGCCGCATCGGGAAGTCAGACGGCCCGCCTTCCGTGAAGCGCAGAAAACTGAAGTTGCGGGCGGGTACCGCAAGACAGCACTTGTTGGATCCAACGTTCTGGTACAGTAAAGCCAATTTCAGAGTCACAGTCCATTGAGGGAGACGCGCCAATGAATGCATCCGAGGTACAGATTGATCCGAAGGAAGAAATCGGTTTCATGAACGTCGACGCCACCGATTTCAGCCAGCTCACGCTTGGCCAGAAGATTCGCCATCTTGAAGTCGAAGGCTACATCGTTCTGCCCGGCGTGCTGGATGAAGCCTGGATGGAACAAATCAAACTCGAGATGGCCGACGCGCCGATGCGAACCAAAGACTACAGTGACGCTCAGACCTTTTGCCTCGAGCCACAGTGGCACAGCCGGGCCCTGGCGAAGCTCATCGCTAATCCGCCGGTCATCGAGTTCCTGGAGGCCGTGCTTGGGCCCGACATCGTATTTACGCGTGGGCTCTTCAGCAGAACGCTGTCGGGCTCGCCACCCATCTCCTTGCACACAGACGGCCAGCCCTTCGGCTCTTCCATCTTCGGATACGAAGGCAGCTCGCCCCGCTTGCTCCGCGTGCTTTACTATCTGGACGACTTGACTCCCGAGCGGGCTCCGTTTCGCCTGGTGCCACGTTCTCACCTCTCCTTTCATGCGGAAGCCAATCCCTACTTGCGGTACAAATCGCTTCCGGGCGAGATAACGCTCTGTGTGAAAGCGGGCACGGCGGTGATCATTCCCATCAACCTGTTTCATGGAACGCATCCGAACAGGACGCTCTCGCAGCGAACCCTGGTCCAGCTTGGTTATCGTTCGGCTTGGGCAGGCCCGATTAAGCCGATGGATGAGTGGAACCCAAATCTTGTAGCCGCCGCGCCGCCGGAGGTCCAGCGTTTCCTGCAAAGTCCAAACACCAGCGGTCTGGTGTGGGAGCAGCCACACAAGCCCAAGGGGATGAAAGCGGACGCCCCGGCTCTGAATCCAAAACGGTGGGACAAATAGGCGTCAAGCAGACGCAGACCTGCGAACGGCGTGTGGGTCTGTGCTACGGCAACTTCCATGCTGGTCAACTTCGACTTCGATGGCGTGCTGGTCGACTCCTTGAGCCAACTTCACCGTATCGCAGTCGAGGCAGCAAAGAACGTTGGCACCCAGCGCCAGCCGACCCTCGACGACTTTCGAACCATCCAGAACCTGACTTTCGGAGCTCTCGGAGCCGCCTTGGGCCTCTCACCAACCATGGCGGAAGCATTTGCCAACGATATGTTTGCGCAGTTGCGCACGGCCGCACGTGCTCCCCAACTGTTCCAAGGAATCCCTGAAGTTCTCCGAGACCTCGCTCGACGTTACAAGGTCGTCATTATCACCGCCAACGTGCGCAGCATGGTGCAGAACGTCCTTCGTAACGCAGGCATTCTTTCTGCCGTAGGGCAGATCTTCGATGGCGAACAGGAGGGCTCGAAAGCTGCGAAGATTCGCAAAGCAATCGAGATCTACGAGTGTGTTCCAAAGGAAACATTCATGGTCGGCGATACCATGGGAGATATTCTGGCAGGCCGCCAAGCCGGGGTTCGCACGATCGCTGTCACCTGGGGCTACCAACCTGAAGCGCTTCTTCGGAAGGGCCATCCAGACTACTTCGCCCGGTCGCCGAATGACCTGCTTTCAATTCTGCGCTAAGCCGGGCTGAGAGTCGGCGTGTGGGCAACAAGATCTCGCTAGCCCTTGAGTGCGCTGAAGCCCTGGCGAACGCGCGGGCTGCTGATCTCTCTTCAGTGCCCAACTGCAGGCGAGAACTCATGACTTCTTCGGGACACTGAGCAACGCTTTTCCAGGTTGACAAGCGGGTAGCACAGCAGCCACTATCCCGTGCTCTGAGTACGATCCGGAAGCGGGAGCGTTCAGTGCGCCACCGGATCGAGTTGACCTGCCTGCCTCCGCAAGCAATGCCACAAAGATTCGTTTTGGCTCTCAGGGGGTTTTTCGATGTCTCACAATGTCGATGTGCTTCGACTCACGCGCGAAGTGGTCGCCATAGACTCCGTCACGCATCGCAGCAACGTTGCTGTTGCCGATTTTCTGCAAGAGACCTTGGAAGGGTGTGGGTTTGAAGTCGAGCGACTCGAATACCTCGATCGCGAAGGCCTGCGTAAGGTCGACTTAGTCGGCAAAAAAGGTCGTGGCCAAGGGGGGTTGGGATTCTTCTCGCACTGCGACACGGTGCCCGGCACTGGATGGGAGCAGCAGGCCTGGAGTCCAGAGATCAAAGATGGGCGTCTGACAGGGCTTGGCAGTTGCGACATGAAGGGGCCTCTGGCTGCTACCATCGCGGCCGGCGCAGCCATCAACGCGAATCAGCTTCGGAACCCAGTCTTTATCGTCATCACGGCCGACGAGGAGAATGCGAGCCTCGGCGCCAGCCATTTGGTAAAGGCGTCGGAGCTGTTTCGCGCCGCCCCGCCGCAGCACGGCGTGATCGCAGAGCCAACCCGGATGATCCCAGTTTATGCGCACAAGGGCGCAGCCCTGGTGACGGTGACCGCTCGAGGCATCGCTGCCCACACCAGCACCGACAAAGGAATTTCTTCCAATTTCATCATCGCCCCGTTTTTGGCAGAAATGGCCGAGTTAGCTCGGCTGACCAAGACGGATTCTTCTTTTCAGAACTCCGAGTTCCAGCCGCCGACGCTCGGATTCAACATGGTGATCTCAGACGACGGCTGCAAGCCAAACGTCAGCGCATCCAAGACGGTCTGCACTCTCTGTTTTCGTCCGATGCCGAACGACCGCAGCCGGCATGTGCTTGAGACGATCGCCGCCAAAGCGGCTCAGCATCAGTTGGAAGTCTCGCCGTGGGTTGCCGAGCCTTTCTACGTTTCTCCTCAAGCGAGAATCGTGCAAACGGCGCTGCGGGCTTGCGGACTGCCCAAAGCAGAGACGGTTTCGTTCTGTTCGGATGCTGTGATATTCAAGGATTATCTGGAACTGGTGATTCTAGGCCCCGGCGACATCGCCCAGGCACACACCGTTGGAGAATGGGTCGATACGAACCAACTTCTCGAAGCAACCCAAGTTTATGGACAGATGATTCAGATGCTGTGCGCGGAGTAGCTGCGGAATCGATTGTGGTTGACTCACTTTGCGAGGTTCGACAATGAAACGACTTTTGATCTTGACTGCGCTGGTTGCCGGATCTGCCGTGTGCGCCAGCGCGGCTGACGGACGCTCGCCCGAATGGCAGGATCTTTCCTTGTTGGTCGCCCCAGACCGCCCGTCTACCTGGCCGGCGGTTGGCTGGCCTCTGTTCCAGATCAACCCCTATCTCCGCATCGGTCCCCGGAGCGCTTACAACTCCGAGATTCTGACGATCGATCTGAACACCGGGACCCAGCTGGACGTACCGCCCCACTCTGTTCCGCCGCCGGATTCCGGTCTGCCCAACGCAGGCCCGCTCGGCCTGATGTACAGCGACAAAGCGCCCGCCTGGCAGTTTGGTGGGGAAGCTTGTGTGATCGACATTCGCGAGTTGCGCGACGGTCCGAACGGTCGAAGCAGCCTGATTCAGAAAGAGCATATTCAGGCCTGGGAACAGAAGCACAGGCCGCTGCGGTTTGGCGATGTGGTGTTGTTCTACAGCGGCTACAGTGACAAATACTATCTGCCGCTGCCCGCAGGCCGGCGGTTTGTTTCCGATCCGGTGGAAGGCAAAGCGCCAGGCTGGCCCGATCCAGCACCGGAGACGATGGAGTATCTGGCAACGCGCAACGTTATGACGTTGGGTACGGACAGCCCGAGTATGGGGCCGATTCCAGACATGGCGGAGCCGACCCACCTGGCAGGGTTGAAGCACGGCATGATCTGGACAGAAGGGGCGACAAATTTGGGCAGTCTGCCAGCCACGGGCGCGTTCTATTGCATGCTGGCGCCGAAACACCGCGGCGGCGTGGCTAACGAAGCTCGGGCTTTTGCGATCGTGGGTCAACCGCTGGCGCAGCAGCTCTCTGATTCGGCCCGTGCGAAAAGAGTTGTCGACCTCTCCGTCACCATGGCCGACGATTTGCCCGTCTGGTGGCCAGGCGCCGGGGCAGGCAGACACCGGCAGCCCTATATCACCATCAATTTCATGAAGAACCCGGTCAACGGCGCCTACCAGCAGACCCACACGATGGACAGCCACACCGGCACTCACCTCGTGCCGCCCAGTTACGCACTGCCTGCCGCAGGTTTCGACAACCAGCGTTATCCTGCGGAAGTGCAACCCTGGTTGGCTGCGTTTGAAAAGCAGTTTGGGCCGCGCGGCGCCAGCGATGTGACAGCAGAAAAGGTCCCTCTCTCTCAGACTTCCGGATGGGCCAGGGTGATTCCGGTCGAACATCGCGCCGGAACCACCAGTCCGAAGGATTGGCCTCGCTCTCCGGAAATCACTGTAGAGGACGTCCAGAAATACGAAGCGGAACACGGAGCGCTCAAGCCCGGCGAGATCGTCATCTTTCGCAGCGGATACAGCGATCGTTATTTCAAGCCATTTCCTGAGGGCAACGCATGCTTGCTGGATCCGTTGAATGGCAAAAGCGAAGGGTGGCCGGCGCCAGGGCCAAAGGCAATTCGTTATTTGGCAGGCAAAGGGATTCGATGCGTCGCGACGGATGGTCCTACGCTGGGCGGTTCAGACCCGCGGCAAGCTCTGATGACCTACTGGATGCTCGGCACCAAAGGGATGGTGGCAGTGGAGTATTTGACCAACCTGGACAAGTTGCCCGCACGCGCTTACTTCGTGTTCGCCGCGCTGAAGATCCGGAACAGCCACGGCGGACCGGGACGCGCGCTGGCCTTTTATTGACGAGCTTCGGAGCGCCGGCGATCAGGTTCAGGAGATAGAAGCGTGAGATCTTTTAAAGTTGCTCTTGTTGGAGCCGAAGGACATCGCGTTCCCGATTGGGTATACTCACAGCTGGCAGAAGCGCACATCGATTTCATCGTCCAGGAGTGCACGACCCGTGAGGAACTGGGTCGGCACGCAGCCGATGTGGACGTGGTTTGGGTTTGGGGAAGCCGCGTGATCACGGCAGAACGGCTGGATCTGCTGCGCCGCTGCGGCGCCATTCTGCGCTCGGGCAGCGGCACAGACAATGTTCCCGTCCATGAAGCCACCCAGCGGGGAATCCTCGTTGCGAACACGCCCGAAGCCATCAGTGCCGAAGTGTCTGACCATGCGGTGGCCTTGCTGCTCGCAGTGGCCCGCCGTATTGCCTTTCAAGACCGCGCCGTGCGCCAGGGAAGATGGGAGTCGAATCTGGCCTCGCCGCCATGGCATCTGCGAGGACGGACCGTGGGCGTCGTGGGCTTCGGCCACATCGGCAGGCTTTTCGCGCGCAAGATGAGCGGATTTGATGTGACGATCCTGGCTTTCGATCCCGCCGTTGCGGCCGGGCGAATGGCTGAACATGGCGTTCAGTGCGCTTCACTGGATGAAGTCCTGACGCGGGCCGACTTCGTCTCGCTCCATTGCCCGCTGACGAGCTCGACCTATCGTTTGATTGGGGAGCGTGAGCTGCGCCTGATGAAGCCCTCCGCCGTTCTGATCAACACCTCCCGTGGAGGAGTGATCGATGAAGCCAGTTTGATCCGGGCGCTTCAAGAGAAATGGATCGCAGCAGCCGGCCTGGATGTGCTCGAGCAGGAACCCCCGAACCCGGAGAATCCACTGCTGAAGATGGACAACGTCGTAGTCACGCCGCACGTCGCCGGCTATTCGGATGTCTTCCTGGACTCTTTCTGGCGGTATTCCGTAGACACCCTTGTCGACCTGGCTGCCGGTCGCTGGCCTCGCTCTTGCGTTAATCCCAGCGTCAAGCCCCGCTGGAGCCTAAGCAGGAACTGAGCTAGCCACACAAGTGAGCCGTGTTTCCATCCAATCTCTGCCTTGAGTGGCTCGGTGGGGCCGTCGTTTCGCCCGCCACCTCGGCAGCAAGGTCAATGCTCAGCAGCTTCTGGCAGGAGGAATTGAATGTGAGGATGCTATGAACATCGGTCTGGTGACGGATAGTTTGCAGGATGTCTCTTTTCAGGATGCTGTCGAGTGGGTTGCCTCGGCAGGAATCGCCGCAATCGAAGTGGGTACCGGCGGTTTCTCGCGCGCGCTGCACTTCAATCTGGATGCGCTGGGCGAAAGCCAGCCTGCGCGCGACGAGTTCCAGGCCATCATTGCCCGTCATGGCCTGAAGATCAGTGCCCTGAACTGTAATGGCAATCCGCTCGATCCCCATCCGGAACGGGGCAAGAAGCATCGTGAAGCGTTGTTGAAGACAATCGAGCTTGCGCCGAAAATGGGCGTGGATACGGTCGTGACCATGAGTGGCTGCCCCGGGGATCCGAGTGGAAGCACCTATCCGAACTGGGTAACCCATCCCTGGCAGCAGGAGTTCCAGGATCTTTACCGCTGGCAGTGGGACGAGGTGCTGACTCCGTTCTGGAAGACGACCAGCCGGCTAGCCACCGATCGCGGTGTCAAAATCGCCATCGAAATGCATCCTGGCCAAACCGTGTACAGCACTTCAGGGTTGCTGCGCTTGCGCGACATCGCTGGGCCCACCCTTGGGGCGAACCTCGATCCGAGCCATCTGTTCCACCAGGGCATGGACCCCATTCATGTCGTCCGGACGCTCGGCCCAAACTTCGTGTTCCATGTTCATGCCAAGGACACACAGCTCGATCCCTATGTCACGGCTCAAAGCGGCGTGATCGATATGCGTCCCATGCACCGGGTCATGGAGCGGCCCTGGTCATACCGAACGTTGGGCTTCGGACATGGCGAGCTCTGGTGGCGCGGCTTCATCAGCGCTCTGCGGTCTGTCGGCTACGACGGCACCCTCAGCATCGAACACGAAGACCCCCTTTTGAGCGCGCGCGAAGGCATCATCAAAAGTGTCGAGTTTTTGAAGCCTCTGCTCCTGAACACGATGCCCGAAGAGAAACCCCCATGGATCTAGAAAACGGGCGGTCCTCCGGAGCGCCTGAACCGATAGCGCAGCGTTTTGGACAGCGGCGTCTTCTGCCGCTTTGGAATCGGCTGCGTAACGAGCTGAGGTTGTTTCTGTACAAGGACGTTTCAAAACCGAACTGCCCCGAATCCGATGACCTAAAGCGCCAGAGGGCTGGCGCACTCCAAACTGGCGAACTTCCCAAGACCTCGCCAACTCCGCGCCAGCGTCGTGGACTGCGGCAGTCTTCTGCCGCTCTCTATTTGGAGCAGATCGGAGCAGTGGGGTACGAATGAATCGATTGGTCCGCAATCGGCAGCCGGCCAAATCACAGCGCCAGAGGGCTGACGCACTCCAAAACTGGCGAACTTCCCAAAACCTCGCTAACTCCGCGCCAGCGTCGTGGACTGCGGCAGTCTTCTGCCGCTCTCTATTTGGAGCAGATCGGAGCAGTGGGGTACGAATGAATCGATTGGTCCGCAATCGGCAGCCGGCCAAATCACAGCGCCAGAGGACTGGCGCATTCCAAAGAAACTGAACTAGGGAGAGCTACCTATGACGACTGTCACGCGACGCAGCTTGTTGATCAACTCAGCCAATGCGGCCATTGCATCCGCGATGTTCAGCCTCAGCGGCCACTCACGGGTGTCTGCCAACGATCGCGTCTCCGTAGCGGTGATCGGTGTCGGCGGCATGGGGACGGCTCACCTGCGATTTCTCTCAGACCTCAAAGACGCGCATATCGCCGCGGTTTGCGACGTCGACGAACAACATCTGAGAAAGGCTGTGGAATTCGTCAAGACGCGGACAGGCCAGAGCCCGGCCACGGCTGGTGACTTTAGAAGGACCCTCGACGATGCCTCCATTGACGCCGTTGTGATTGCCACACCGCATCACTGGCACTGCCCAATCGCGCTTCAGGCGCTGCAAGCCGGCAAAGACGTGTACGTCGAAAAGCCTGCGGGCCATCGCTTTCGAGAGACTCGCCTGCTCGTCGAGGCGGCAAAGAAATACAAACGCATCGTCCAGCACGGCACGCAGATGCGTTCCAGCAACGTGCTGACCGAAATTCGCTCCGTCTTGGATTCCGGAATCCTAGGGAAGATCGTCATGGCCAGGGCCTGGAACATTCAGGGAAAGAGTCGCAACCTCAAGGCGGTTCCCGACAGCCCTGTGCCTCCAGGTGTCGATTATGACCGCTGGCTCGGACCCGCGCCGAAGCACCCGTTCAACCAGCAGCGCTTTCACCGTCTGTGGCGTTCCTTCCGCGACTATGGCAATGGCGATATGGGAGACGACGGGGCCCATGACCTCGATCTGGCCCGCTGGGGCCTCGGCGCCACAACTCATCCGGTCCGGATTACGGCGCACGGGAACAACCTGTTCGAACAGGGTTACCGCGAGTATCCGGATAACATGATGGTGTCGTTCCAGTACGCAGACGGACGCGTCCTGACCTACGAAGAACGGGCAGGTTTCGAATACGGCCAAAACGGTACCGACAGCAGCAACGCCGTATACGGCACAGACGGCTACATCATTTTCTCGCGCCGTGGCTTTTATAGAACCTATTTGGGTAAAAAGGAGGAGCCGGGCCCTGCAGCTGGAAAAGCCGGACGCGTCGGTGATGCCGTCCATCCGCACCATCAGGATTTTCTCAACTGCGTGCGTACTCGCAAGCCAACGCAGGCCGGCGCTGAAGTGGCGCACCTATCGTGCGCGCTCATTCATCTCGGCGAGATCGCTTTCCGAACACGCACGGTGATCGAATTCGATCCGCAAACCGAACAGATCACCAATAGCAAGCAGGCCAACCGCATGCTCACCAAGAACTATCGCAAACCCTACGGACTGCCGGAAGCCGTTTGACGTGCAGCCCGGTATCCAGAAGGGAGCGTGTCCGATGAATTCGATCAAGCGCAAGCTGCGTGATGGGCAGATTGTAGTCGGCGTGACTATTGCCGAGCTCCTGCGGCCAAGCGTCATCAAGATTTACGCCAATGCCAATGCCGACTTTCTCTATCTCGAGAACGAGCACACCCTGTTCGGCGCCACCGCTTTTGCCGATGCGGTCATCTGCGCCAGAGACAACAATCTCCCCGTCGTGACCAAAACGCCCTACTTGGACCGGGGTGCCACGGTAAGGCTGCTGGATGCCGGCGTCATCGGGCTGCAGCTTCCCATGACGGAGCGTCCTGAGGATGTGCTGACGCTTCACCGCTGGCTCAAATACCCGCCGGTGGGGGTGCGCGCCATCTGTTGCGGCTACGCGAGCAGCGACTATCGGGCCGTAGACCTGGAGGCCTTTCTGAAGCAGCAGAACGAAGACACGCTGCTCATCGCCCACGTCGAGACACGCCAGGGTGTTGAAGCGATCGATGAGATTCTCGGCACGGGCGTGGTCGACGTGGTCTTCATCGGCCAGGACGACCTCTCTGTCACGGTCGGCCGCCCGGGTGACCACCACGACCCGCGACACCTTGCCGCCGTGAAGCGCGTGGCGGAAGCCGCGCGCCGGCACAACGTGTTCTTCGGACTTTTCGCTCCCGGAATCGAAAGTGCCAAGCGCTGGATTGACGAGGGCGCCCGGTTCTTCGAGGTCTCTGACGAGCTGATGTTCATTCAGAAGGGCGCTTCAGAAATCGTCGAAGAGTTTCGCGGACTTGGAAGGTGAGTCCAAAGTCGTGTCGATCGAAGGGCGCCGCCTGCTCGCGATCGAGCTCGATTTGAACTGCCGGCAAGGTTGAATGTGATCAGACGTGGCATCAGCATTTTGAATGACGTGATGGGACCCGTCATGCGGGGCCCGTCGAGCTCGCATACGGCTGGCCCTTTCTTCATCGGCAAGGCTGTTCGTGAGATGTTGGCTGGCCCGCTGCGCAGCGCTCGCATCGTTTTCGATCCGGAGGGCTCTTTCGCCAGCGTCTACCGCAACCAAGGCAGCGATGCGGGCTTCGCAGCTGGGCTGATGGGTTTCTCGATCATGGAGGAAGCTTTCAACGACTCCCTTTCGCTAGCCCGCGAAGCCGGCGTCGGTATTTCGTTTGAAGTCGAGTCGTTGGCCGAAAACCGCAATACCGAAGAACTCCATCCCAACGCTGTCCTCATCGAAGCGGTCGCACAGGCCGGACGGACCCTTCGCCTCCGCGCAGCCTCGATCGGCGGCGGGCAGATTCGAATCGATGCGGTTGACGGAACGCCCGTCAGTCATGATGGCTCCCGAGTTCGTCTGCTTGTCGCTGGCGGCTCCGACTGCGCCGCGGCCGAGCTCGCCCGCTCTGTGGTGCGCACGCTTGGCCTGGAACATATCCAGATTGTCGACAACTCCAGCGATGGGCCTGGCCGTAGCGCACTCTGCCAGGGAACTGCCACAGCATTGAATACGCTGTTCGAATCTCTCAGAGCGACTGGAAGAAGAGCCTACCTCCTGCCATCGACCGCCCTCATCAAGTACCGTGGCCCTGATCCGCTGCTGGACAGTGTCGCAGCGCTCCTGGAAGGAGGCGCCGCGCATGCTGAAAGCCTAGGTCAGCTTGGCTTAACCTACGAAGCCCACCTCCTGGCTCTGTCCCCAGAACAAGTCAAGAGCCTCATGCTGGACCGCTGGCAAGTCATGGCCGCGTCTGTGGCCCGCGGCTTTGCCAGCCCAAACGAACCGATGCGTTTCCTCCAGCCGCGGGCCGCCGCCATACGTTCGGCTGCGATTGAGGGAAAACTCGTCTGCGGAGGAATGCTCGCGACAGCCATCACTGCAGCCTTGGCGGTGATGGAAACCAACTCGACCCGAGGCGTGGTTTGCGCAGCGCCGACTGCCGGCTCCGCCGGCATCATTCCTGGTGTGCTCTTCGCCTTTCGCGAAGAGCACGGCAGCAGCGACGAGCGAATCGTGTCGGCACTCTTCGCCATGGGAGTCGTGGGAGTCTTGGCCACCACGCGAGCCACTTTCGCAGCGGAAGTGTGCGGTTGCGCCGCCGAGACGGGAGTCGCTGCAGCCATGGCAGCCGCCGGCCTGGTCGAGCTGGGCGGTGGTAGTATGCGCGACAGCTTGGATGCAGCGGCCCTGTGTCTGATGAACACATTGGGCTTGGTGTGCGATCCCGTGCAGGGCGCTGTCGAAATTCCCTGTCACGCACGCAACATTGCTGGAGTTGCCCACGCGCTGGCAGCAACCGATGCCGCCCTCGGCGGATTTCGAGCGGTTCTGCCACTCGATGAAGTCATCGATGCCATGTTGCACGTCGGACAACAACTGCCTCCGGCGCTGCGCTGCACAAGCTTGGGCGGTCTGGCTGCGACACCTACGGCACGGAGACTGCCTGCCCAGATCGTCCATTCAAAACGCTAGCCAGACTGGCGAACCTGCGAAACGCCGCGCGCTGCACGCGCGTCTTGGACCGCGCCAGCCCTCGGCCGCTTTGGCACGCGGGATCACAACTCTGGAGCACCTCGAAGTCATCCTTCACTTTCAACGGATTTACCTTGAAGCCAACTGGCTTGAGATCTCTACGGACACGGTCTGGAAGCGGGTTTCTAAGCAACGGACATCAGAAGTTTTCACGGTTCCGAGCCGCAGCTGCGCGTGACGCTCATGTGCCAGTGGTCCCCCCCCGACGCGTGCGCCTATCGGAAGCACTGGCGTGCGGCACATCGAGTTCCTACGTCTCGGGTCTCACGAGTTCCAGGCCTGTGGGCAAGCTGGAGGCTTGCAAGCTATTAGCCGGTGGTCAAGCGTTAGCGACACCACCGGCTATGATTTCGCGGCGAGCAGCACCCTGGCAGGGTGCCAGCCACCGTCTTCGTCGAGCGCGCCTCGTCGATCAATGGTGGCCACGCTGCGACCCCGCCGGGGTCGCGCGCTGCTCCTAATATAGCTTCCGGTTGCCTTCCGCGGGAATCCCTGCCCGTTCGTAGTGAAGCACGATAGTGTTTCAACTGGCCGCACTAGCGTGCGGCACTACGAGCACTTGAGCGTCACGCGTCTGTCCACTGTTCAATCTCCAGTCCAACCCGGAGCCTTGCTCGCCGGGCTGGCGATCCCAGCTGCCAACCTCGGCTGTGCTAGAAGCGAACCACACCTCGCCTTCAACTGGCCGCACTGGCGTGCGGCACTACGAGCACCTGAGCGTCACGCGCGCGGGACATCGTACCCATGCCGGACTGCACACGTAGAAACTCCAGGCGAGGGACGCAGTGCCGCGAACTGAAGCACTGGCGCGCTTCACTACCAACGGGCAAGGCTGCATTCCAGCGCCTCACGACCCAACTGATTGCGATCAACCAGCACTGGGGAAGTCGATAAGGACTTTGCAGGCTCCGTCCGCTCGGTCAGAAAAAATCTCAAAAGCGGTCTGGATATCGCTCAGGGGAAAGCGGTGAGTGAGGAGAGGCTGGACGTCGATGCGCCCTTCGGCAATCCACTGCATTGCCAAAGGAAAGTCACGGCCGAACTCGGGGCCGTTGCTCGTGGTCACCGCGATGTTCTTGACGAAGAGGTCGCGCCAGCGAATTCCGTCGACGACCGGAAGTGGCACCCCAAAGTAATGGATGCGCCCTTTGTAGCGGCAAAGTTCGACACAGAGATTCAGCGCGTGATGCTCATGCCCGACCGCCTCGATCACGAGGTCGGCCATCTGTCCACCCGTCAGATCGGCTACCGCCGTGATGGGGTCGTCGTGTTCGACGTGGATGGCATCCGTAGCCCCCATGCGCTTGCCGAGATCCAAACGGTACGGGAGTTTGTCGAGCCCAATGATCTTGCCGGCACCCAAATTGCGCAGCGCGGCACAGAACAGCAGGCCGATCGGTCCCTGGCCAACGACGACGACGTTCCAGCCCAGCACATTGGGCAACATGCGCAATCCATAGAGGACGGTTCCAAGGGGCTGGGAGATGATCATTTCTTCCAGGGGCCGCCGCGTATCGAGTGGAACGACCAGATTTTCGGAGATGGCCAGCCGCTCCAAAACACCGACGTGGTTCGTCGGCACTGCCAGCACTTTCTGGCCCGCATGAAAACGGGTCCCATCCGACCAAAGAACCGTGCCCACCATCTCGTGCAAAGAAAGTCCGATCTGAAGAGGGTATTTCGGATGTTGCGCTTGAAAAAAAGGAATGTCTGAGCCACACAAACACCCCAGTTCCGGTTGGAAGACAATCTCACCCGGTTTCGCCGGTTCCGGTTCTGGATGAGAGATCAATTCGATTTGTCGTCTCTGGACAATTTGGCCAGCGAGCATAAGGGTTTGGGTGTGGAGCGGAACGAACGGGCGCTCCGAATCGTTTGATCGTGTAATCCGCTACATTAGACTTCGATCATCTCCAACTGCGGTTGATGAAGATGAGTCACTCCCTGTGATTGAATCAGAATCGGTCCACCGACGAAAGCGGCAGCCTGCCGGTCTGATGCCCAGGCCCCGACGTGTACGACGAGGATCATGTTGTCTACCACCAACTCCCGACAGCCCAAGTCCAGGTCGTACGGTTCCGGAATATCCAAGCCAACTCCGTGGCCGAGTCCGTACTGGACACAGCCGGGGAACCCTGACTTGGAAAGGGGCTCAGCGGCAGCCCGCGCCAGGTCGGCAATGGGCTTGCCGGGGCGAGCCAGATTCGCTGCCGACTGATAACCTTCCGAGCAGGCTTGAAATAAGCGCCTCTGAGTTGGAGAAACCCCTCCTAAGGCATAACTGCGGCAGATCTGAACCCAATAGCCCTCGCAGAGAACCGTCAATTCGATGTTGACAGGGCTGCCCTGTTCGAACTGGTGATGTAATGGTGGCAAAGCCAGGCGATCAGGTCTCGTTGAGATAAAGGCATCACATCGATCCGCCCCCCCACGGATGGCAGCGAAGGCTGCAGCACCCATGGCCTCGAAATCCTCATTGCCCGGAACCAGGGACTCCTTCACGGCAACGGCTCCATGCTCGGCAAGCTCGGTGGCACGCCGCAACCGCTGCACCTCAGTGGGTCGCTTCGACATCCGCATGCGTGTGACAATCTCCGTTACATGCTGGACCCGGGCATGAGGAAGCTCCTGTTCCAGAGATCGAATGAGAGACAAACCCATCTCATCAACCGTCTCATCTCCGGCCACCAGCCCGATTCTTCCGTTGCCCAACTTCATTCTCACCGCAGTCTGGAAGCACTGCTGCAGAAAGCCACCCGGATGGCTTGGATCTGCGGTGCGAATGTCCTCAAACCAGCTCAGAGCCCTGGCTCGCGGCAAGTCGAAGCCAAACCGGATTAGAAGCACCGGTGCCGCGTCAACCGGCAGAATCACCACAGCGGAGTTCGTGTGGTAGTTTGGAATGTAGCCTGAAACGTAGGCCACATGCCCTCTCCTCTGAGAAAAAATGAGAAGCGCATCGAGACCCCGCTCGCGCATTCGGGTCCGAAGCTCCTCGAGCCGCTGTTTGCCTTCCGCTCTGATTTCGCCTTGCGTCAAGATGTGTTGCCTCCGCGTGGATTGGCTTCGCTAGTGGAAGTCCTCATTGGGTAGCGTCTCCAAAACGTTATGAGCCCTGGCGGTCGGGCTACTGAATGACTGCATCACTGCGTGACCCAAATCAGTAGCCCACGGGCAAGCAAGGACTCACCTCAAGGACTTGCGAGACTTTGACCAGAGCCTGCCGGTTGCGAACAGGAAAACGGCCTCGATGCGAGCAGGGCCAATTCAGTGTACGCCTCCGGGTGCGTTAGAAGTTCAGGTTCAATTGGGTTTCTTCAAGTACAACTTGAAATTCTTGTTAAACAGCTTTTCGGCGCTGTCCTTCTCTGAAACCACCAACTTGACGGCTGTGTCCGCTGGATCTTCCGATCGGTAAGCTCTCAGCATCGCTCGCCATGGGAGCTTTGGAAAATAGTCGGAAGCACCGGGTTTGAAACGCGTATTCTCATCCCACGCACCGACGGGCAAAAGGTGCAGCGTCCCAAAAAGCGGAACCTGCGATTCGCCGGTGCTGGGTCGAGTCGCTTGTGACGGTTGTTCAAACAGCGTAGCGACCACTTTTTCCTGCCTCAAGAAGACCAGCGAGTGGCGTCCCTCCTCGAGTCGCAGCTCCAGCTTGAAGCGACCGGCCTGAAGCAGGGTGCCTTCATGAGCGTACAGGTCCATCGGCAAGACGATTTCGCTTTCGTAAAGTCGCTTCGTCTCTGCGTGGATGTCGAGCGCCAAAATCACGACGACGAGGAGGACGAGGGCTATGGAGCGGATCAGTGGAACGATCGAAGACCCGCCCCATTCTCGCGTAGCGTCCTTCCCCAAAGCAAGGGGACCCGACATCTTGGCTTCATCGCCAAGAGACGCGCCGGGGTTCGCAGTTTTTCGAGACGGAAGCTTCGGTGAGGGTTCAATCGCTGGGGAGATCTCTCGCCTCTGATTTCGGATGGCGGATTGTGTTCCTTGAACGATATGTAAGGGCACGCGGTGGCAGGTCTTCCTTCCCGGGAAATTCGTCTGTCCTCAGGCCTTAATCAGCCGTTGGGCCAGGTCGTTCTCGCCGCCAACATCGGTCAAACGCCGGTCGCGGCCTTGGAAAAAGTAGGTCAGTTTTTTGTGATCCAGCCCAAGCAGCGAAAGCATCGTCGCGTGCAAGTCGTGAACGTGAATTTTGTCTTCGACCGCTCGGAAACCGAGCTCGTCGGTGGCTCCAATCACCTTGCCACCGCGAATGCCGCCGCCAGCCAAGCACGCGCTGAACCCGTATGGACTATGATCGCGGCCAAGGTTTCCTTGCATCACTGGAGTCCTGCCAAACTCACCCACCATCACAATCAATGTGCTTTCGAGCAGTCCGCGCTGCTTCAAATCTCCGATTAGCGCAGCAATCGGCTTATCTACTTTGCGGGAGTTTTGAAGATGGTTCTTGTCGCATTCACCATGACCATCCCAGTCGGTGCTGATCAGCTGTACAAACCGAACTCCGCGTTCGACCATGCGCCGGCCTAGAAGGCAAATCCGTCCAAATTCGGCGGTCGGGGTTTCGTCTAGACCATACATCTGTCTGACATGAGGCGGCTCCTTGGAGATATCGATCAGTTCCGGAGCGGCAGCTTGCATGCGAAACGCCAGCTCATAGTTGGAAATTCGAGCTGACAGCCGACTGTCGTCCGTGCGGCTTTCCTGATAGCGCCAATTCCAGACATTGATCTGGTCCAACATCATTCGCTGCTCGGCGACGTCGAATTGAGGAGGCGGAGACAGGTTCATGATGGGCGAACTCTCCGCGCGTAGCAGGGTACCTTGGAACACCGCAGGCAGGAACCCCGAGCGAAAAGACTTCCGGCTTCGGCTCCCCAGATTCCCCTCCGTGATCGCGATGTAGGCCGGTAAATTGTCGCTTGCGCTGCCGAGTCCGTACAGGACCCACGATCCAACGCTCGGGTGGCCTTCCAGGTTCGAACCCGTGTAAAGCAGATTCAGGGCCGGGCCATGAATGAAGAGGTCATGGTAACAGGAGCGAATCACTGCCAAGTCGTCGGCGTATTGGCCCACTCGCTGGAACAGGTCCGACATCTCCAGACCCGACTTCCCGTACCTCTTGAATGCAAATCGCGAGCCCATCAGCTTGGCTTCCGAGGCTTTCAGATTCTGTAGATTCAGGCCTTCCGACTGAAAGCTGGGAGGCAAAAGCTGTCCGTCCAAACGGTTAAGAGTCGGCTTGGGATCGAACGTATCGACGTGACTGGGCCCTCCCTGCAGGAAGATCAAGACAACGCTTCTGGCCTTGGCAGTAAAATGTGGCGGCTTCGCAGCCAGCGGATTGTTTGCAGCCGCAGCCCGAGTACCCGGAAAGACAGATCCAAAAGCAGATTCCTTGTCGATCAGGTGGGCCAGTGCTAGAGCCCCAAAGCCGAATGCAGACTTTTCCAGGAACTCCCGCCGAGAATGCACCGCTTCGTGTCGACGACAACGAGCCTGGTTCATAGAAGTCGGTCTCCTTCCTTGGGAAATCTGCTTTCGGGAAGTACCATTCGTAAAACAGAATAGCCGGACTGAGAGCCGTCCGTCCTCCGCGGGCAACAACGAGGGGATTACTCGCGTCGCTGGAGCGCGCTAGTCGACATACGAGAACTCACTCAAATTAAAAACCGAAAGACAAAGCTTCGTCAGCGCGGCAGCCTGATTTAAGGGAATCGCACGCAAGCCATCAGGCAGGTCCGGCCAATCGCGGGATTCGGCAGCCTTTCGAGCAAACGCATCCAGCAATCTCAAGGCTTCTTGTGATTCCTGGTTTGAAGGTGGCCGCCCCAGCGCCAGCTGCCAAGCACGCTCGACCCAATCGGCTGGTTGGTTTCCCTTTTCACTCACCAGGCGCGCGGCAAAATGTTGTGCCTGTTGAAACACTAGCCGATTGTTCAGGAACCACAAGACCTGGGGGGACACCGTCGTCACATCACGCTCCGGGCAACTGATCGCGTTTTCCGGGTTGTCGAAGGCCTCGAACATCGGATACGGAAACGTCCGGCGACTCACCACATAAATGCCGCGCCGATTGTGCTGGGCAGGATCGGAAGACACCGACCAAAGCCGGCCACTGGCGACTTTTGCTTCCGACCCAACCAGCGCCGCCAGTTCATCGGGCGCCAGCGGCGGAGTAACCGGACGCCCACCTATCTTCAAGTTCAGCGTGCCGGCGATGGCATGAAGACTGTCCCACTGCGCTTCTCCTTCAAGCCGGCGACGATTCATCCTGGACAGATAGCGATTTTCAGGATCGAGGCGAGCACTGGCCGGGTCCGGGTATTGGCTCGACATCCGATAAGTATTCGAAAGCATCACCAACCGGTGCATGGCTTTGATGCTCCAACCGCACGATACGAACTCCGTAGCCAGCCAGTCGAGCAACTGCGGATGGCTAGGCAGTTGCCCTTGACGGCCGAAATCATTCGGGGTACTGACAATGCCTCGTCCAAAATGCCATTGCCAAATCCGATTTACCATGACGCGGGCCGTCAAGGGATGAGCGTCCTGACTCAACCAGAGGGCCAGTTTCGCACGGTTTCGCAAAGCAAAAGGCCCCGCCGCGGACTCCACGAATGAGTGACTGTCGCCGAGCACTTCAGGGACACCAGGTCCGACTTTCTCCCTTTCCTGTCCGAGGTCACCGCGATGGAGAACATAGACTTCTGGAACCAAGGGAGCATCGATGTGACCCAACACGCTAGCGGTGGGCACGTCCATGATTCCGTCGAAAGGAAAACCTTGGGCATCTTTCTCCGGAAGCGCGAGCACGGCCCGCGCGATTCTATCCAGTAGCGTCCGCTGTTCCTTCGCTTCTTCAGCGCTGAGTTCATCGTCTATCTTGATTTCGCTGATGGCCTTAGCCAACGGTTCGGCCAGCTCTTGCTGCTTGGGCGTCCGTTTCTTTTCGGGAACCTCGTATGCTTCGACGGCTTCGGCCGCAAAGCCGGCTTTCTTGGCTTTGACCACTCTCTGTCTAACCCGCTCTTCAAAGAGCCGGTAGGCTGCGCGCGCTTCGTCGGCTACAATCAACCCCAGGTAGTGCTGCTTGTAGTCGGCCACGGACATTCCCATGACGACCGGGGTCTCCATCTCTTTGCTGTCAGCGAAAACGGCTTGTAAACGATAGTAGTCACGCTGGGTAATTGGATCGAACTTGTGATTGTGACAGCGTGCACACCCCAGGGTGAGACCGAGGAACACCGCGCCGGTTGTATCGACCGCGTCGGTTAATTTCTCGTTTAACAGTTTCCTGGCGTCCATGTTGGACTCGTGGATCTCGGGTCCGAGCGTATATAAGCCGGTGCCAATTCGGGCTTCCAGGTGCTCCAGCTTGGTACGGGAGATCTTGTATTGTTTTTCGAGATCCAGATCGTCGGGCCAGAGTTCGTCACCGGCGATCTGTTCTTGCAGAAAGCGGTCATAGGGTTTGTCGTCGTTAAACGACTTGACGACGTAGTCTCGATAACGCCAGGCATTGCGGTAGAAGATGTCGGTCTCGAAACCGCCGCTGTCCGCGTAACGTGCTACATCCAGCCAATGCCGGCCCCAACGTTCTCCATAGTGGGGAGAAGACAACAGTCGCTCGATAAGCTTCTCGTAGGCGTCGGGCGAAGTGTCTTGAATGACGTCTTCGATGTCCTTGGGAGTGGGCGGCAAACCCAACAAATCGAAATAGGCCCTGCGAACAAGCGTCCGCTTGTCCGCGGGCGGAGCGGGTTTCAGGTTTTTCTGTTCAAGCAGGTTTAGAACAAACGCATCGAGAGGATTGAGCACCCATTCGGGGTTTTGGACGCGCGGGACCTCCGGTCGAATGGGCTTGCGAAAGGCCCACCAACTAGGCTCTGCGGCTTTTCGCTCAGAACCTCCCCAGGGTGCACCTTCCACAATCCAGGCCCGCAAAATCTCAATGTCAGCCGGGGAAAGCGATTCTTTCCCAGGAGGCATCTTGAGAGCGTCGATTCCCTTCACTGCCTTATAGAGCAGACTCTCATCGGGCTTCCCGGCAACCAGCGCCGGGCCGCGCGTGCCCCCTTTCAAAGCCGACTCTCTCTGCCTGAGGTCCAAGCCGGACATCTGCGTAGCCCCGTGACAAATCAGGCAGTGTTTTTCAATGACGGCCAGTGCCGACCGAGCTGTCGAGACCGTGGATTGAGCCGCCGCCTGAGCAGCAAAGACGAGGAACATACCGCAGAACCTAAGACTCACTTTGAGCGTCGTCAGCTCCATTGCGTTCCTCGCCAGATTCAATCCTGCTTGCTTCTGCTTTCTTCGAGAGCAAAATCATACCACATTCAGGACTCCTGGAAGCGTTCCGGGGCACACCCGAGAGTGCCGTCAAGGTCCATGTCCGTTGTGCTCGGGAAACCCTGCTGTCATTCCCGCGAAAGCCTGCCCCCTCGAAAGAAAGCGCCGGCGGGCAATCCTCCTGTCATTCCCGCAGCCGTCAGCAATCCACCTCGTCATTCCCGCGAAGGCGGGAATCCAGGTTTTTCCGTCGGCGCGCCACCCACTCCCAACGGCCCCTGGGCTCCCGCTTCCGCGGGAGCGACGGCTGTACGGGCTGCGGCGGCGTCTGAAGCGCTCAGGTGCTTCACAATCAACACTCAAAGCGACAATTCGGCCAGGTAGATGGCAGTGATCGGCTTTCCGGAGGCGTCCTTTTCGTGGCTGGAATAATAAGACACCAGGGCACGAGTCGGCGACATCTCGACAAGCCCTGGATATGAGTTATCGCCTCCGCTGGGCAGCTCGGCAAACTCCGTTAGCCGGTCATCGGCAAGCCAACAGAGAGAGGTCTTCGGTCCTCGATCCTCCGTCTTCTTTCGCCCGCCAACCACATAGCGTTTTCCCCATTTCGTGAGCAGCGGGCCGCCAATGGAACGGTCCAAGCTCGTGCGCTGCCAGTTCGCGTATGGAGGCCTCGAACGCAACAGCCGCGCCTCTTTGCCGCCACCATCTCGACCCACGCCGAGCACGCTGCCGTCGGGCTCGAACAGAAAGGCTGTCTCGTCGCCAGAGCTTTCCTGAAAGACGCCCTTTTTTCGCCAAATCAATCCGTCGTCGCTTTCAAGCATGAGTGCTTCAACGGAGGCTGGTTCGCCCCGGCTGGTAATCTCGAACGCCGGCTTGCGCCGGCCGCAGAGATACGCTTTCTCGCCCAAAACCGCCGCACGCCAGATGTAATGGCCAAACGTTCCTTCGAGCAGGATGGGGCTGTGCCAGCGCGTTCCATCCTCTGTCCAGGCGGCATATCCCAGGTGCTGGTTCAGATCGTAGCTCTCCCGAGGAGGCGAGCTCTTACCGGTATACCAGGTGCCGGTATACACGAAGAGCTTGCCCTTGAAGACCAGGAAGTGGGGATCGCGCGTGTCGCGCTGTTCGACTCGAAAGCGGTGAGCTTCGTCCCATTTCCCGCCGTCCGGACTGCGCAACACGATAATCGAGGCCGTCGGGTGGACCATATGGCCATCCGGACAGCTACGAAAGGTCAGGTAGAGTTGGCCGCGATATCGGCAGAGGTCTGTGAAAGCGTTGTGCTCGCCGTTGTGAAAGACCCGCCGAACGGCTGAGACTGCCACCTTCGGCAGGTCTGGCCCCACAAGTAAGGACGCAGCGAGCCCGCTAGAAGTCCGCAAGATTGAGGATATGGGCAATCCCAACGCTGCGGTTTGAATCGTCGATCGCAGCCATTCACGCCGGGGCAGGTTAGACCGATCCTTCATTGCTTACTCCTTTTGGATGGTCCGTCTCTGAGGGAGCTGAGTCGGACGACCCCGTTGTTCAACGTAGCAAAAGTCCCTGGCAGCAACCGAGGCGGCATGAACTCCCAGCTTCAGCACGGTTCCGTCGCACCTTCCGCGGCTTGGATGAAGCTTCCGGCCCCAAGATCCCGTCCAAAGTCGTGAGCACTCCCTCACGGTCGGGCTACTGAACAGCCCGGTGGACCAAATCAGTAGCCCGCGCGTTAGCAAGGGCTCGACCTCGACTCAAAGACTTACGAGACTTTGACGGGATCCTGCTTCCGGCCCCCAGGGTTTCGCCGGCGCCGGCCGGGGTCACCGACTGGCCGGGGTCAACGACCCCGGCTACAAGAAAAGGTCGCGAACTTCTGCAACTTGGTACTAGCTGGTCACGATCACGACCTGACCGTTCTCGATCTCGGTCCGGTAAACGGCAACGCGCAAGCGCTGCGGGTCGTGCAGACAGCGCCCACTCGCTGCATCAAACTCCCAGTTATGCCACGGGCAGCGCACAATCTGCTTCGCTTTCTCCGCTCGATAGTCGCCGGCAACGCTCGACAGCCGGCGGGAGGTCAGCACACCGTTCGACAGTCTGGCGCCTTGATGCGGACAGGTGTCTCTCAGGGCGAACACTTCCTTCCCTTTGCGGATGAGAACGATCGCTCGGCTTTCCAGTTCCACCGCCTTCATCGTTCCATCCGGAATCTCTTCCAGCTGGCACATCACCTGACGTTTCATGAAAGGGCGTAGAACTCCAGTGCGTTCTGGCAGAAAATGCGCTGGCGCAGCGGTTCCGGAATCTGGCGCGGCAGAGCCCGAGCGGGCGAATCGAAGTCCCAATGCGGATAGTCGGTCGCAAACAGAAGCAAGTGGTCTGCACCCATGTGTTCGATCACCTGCACCAGATGCGCCGGGTTGTCAGGCTCTTCGATGGGCTGGGTCGTGAAGCGGAAATGTTCGCGGATAGACTCGCTGGGACGCCGCTTCATCCAGGGCACCTCCATGCGGCAGCCGCGCCAGTCTTTGTCCAGCCGCCACATCAACGCCGGCAGCCAAGCCATGCCGCACTCGATGATCGCAACACGAAGGTCCGGACAACTCTCGAAAACGCCCTCGCACAGAAAGCTCACCATCTGGGCCATGCCGGCCTGTGCCAGATTCGTGTGGTGCTCGAGATAATAGGTTGGAATGCCGCCCGCTGCGCGCGTCGGCTCGACCCCGCCCCAGTGGATCCCCACCACCAGACCCTTCTTTTCGGCCGCCTTCCAGATCGGAAGGAATCGCCGCTGGCCGTACAGTGCGCCGGCGCAAACCAGAAGGATGATCTGAACGACTTTGGGGTGGCCGCCCACGCGCTCGATCTCCTGCACCGCCAATTCAGGTTCGCGAAAAGGCACGAGAATCGAACCGTAGAGCCGCTCGTCCTTCTCATACCAGTTCTCGATCATGTAGTCGTTGTAGGCCGAACAGAGCGCGGCGCCGAAATCGATGTTCGGCAGATAGTCAGCCGCAAAGAGCGGATTGACGATCGCGCAGTCGATCTTCCAGAAGTCCAGATGATGCGCCTGCAGGAACGCCAGATCCGTCCCTGGCAAGCGCCCGCTGGGCGGGTAACTATCGCTGCGAGCGGCGTTCGGCTTGACCTTCGGATACCAGGAGGGTGGAATGCCTTTGAACCCTGACTCGCGAACGTAGAGTTGCCAGACGTCGGGCAGATAAGGCATCAGATCCTGGATGCTGTTGATGCCGCCATGAACGTCGCAATCCACCAGCTCGATACCAGAGCCGACCCTGGATGCCTCGGCCTGAAGAGACGACTTCTCAAGTGAATTCTCACCCATCGAGTAACGAGTCCTTTTCCAACAAGCGAACGATCGCTTCCGACAACCACGGTGAACGAAGGCTTCGCGTTCAGGGTGGAGTCCGCATTGGGGTATACCTATCTAGCCTGGATTTCCACGGAAAACCATTTGCCTAAGTGACACCCGCCAAGCCGACTTGGGCTGCCTTTGAAACGCAGAAGGAATGCGGTGTTTCGACCGCAACAAATTTCAACCACAGATTGCGCTCGGCTATTGCTTATCTAATAGGTGCGCCTATATGTGTGTTTGTTTGTCATTCACTTTTATCGCATCGTTGTGAAGAAGCAGAACCTCAAACACAACTGATCGCTCGGGATGCCGACATTCATTGAGACTAGTCACATACTAGT
>VFZK01000010.1 GCA_016871215.1 Acidimicrobiia bacterium
GATAGATCTCGCGCTCGCGGGTCAGCAGGGGAACGGTTCCCATCTTGCGCAAATAGCGGGAAACCGAATCGAGCAGGGGGGTATCTCCGGACTCCGCTAGTGTGTCTTCTGGCGCGGGCTCCGCCTGCCAGAGTTGTGGGCTCCCGCTCTCAGCCGCTGAATCCGAATCAGACGTTGTTGGATCCGAGTCCCCAAAAACTGGAAAGGATACGGCGCCCATCTCGCCCCAAGCAACTTCGCCGCTCGCTTCGTCGTGTTCGAGGCGATCGCCCGATGCGAGCGGCACATCCCAGTATCGATCGTCATTGTTAGCGTTCATAGTGATTAGATTATGGTCAACACAATCAGTCAACCTAAATAATTCATTTTAGCTTATACGATAACAATGATGTCCGTCAACCTGCTTAGGGTTTTTGAGATTGCCGGCCCGAGGTGTCGAGGTACGGGGCAGACCTGCACTTCTTGGCAGGGCCACAAACTGGAACCCTTGGAAGGAGGGAACGCTAATCTGGCTTCATCCGCAAAGCGGGCTCGGGGTCACCGAACGATAACATCGGGAGCGAGCAGCCAGGGAGAGGGGGTCTCCAAGGAGTGAATCGACTGTCTGAGGGATTCTGCCGAGAGCTTAGGCAACGAAGCCCCAAAGAAGCCGCCTTCGGCCAGCGATTGCCAAATGCTCTTGGGCTTCGGATACAAAACGACGTCGACTTCTTCGTTTACAGGAATCTTCAGTTCTTTCTTCAGCAACGCCAGCGCCGATTTCAGGCCGCCAACCTCATCGATTAACTTCAAGTCCTTAGCCTGAGCGCCGGTGTAAATCCGGCCATGGGCTTTGGCTTCGAGTTCGTGGAACGACATTCCGCGTCCTTCAGCGGCCTTTTTCACAAACGTTTGGTAGATCTCTTCCATCCAGCTCCTGATCTGTGCCTTTTGGTCCTCAGTCAGCGAATGCAATGGAGAGAAAATATCTGCGTTCTCCGCAAGCTTCACTTGATCGGTGGTAATGCCCAGCCAGTGCTCATAGAGTCCTCGGACGTTGAACTTGCCGAAAATCACACCGATCGAACCGGTTATTGTCGAAGGCTGGGCTACGATTTTACGGGCACCCATAGCGATGTAGTATCCGCCGGAGCCCGCCACGCCACTCATGCTGACGACAACCGGTTTGCCTGCAGCTTCGAGCAGCCGGACTTCCCTCCACACCTTGTCGGAACCGACGGCCGATCCACCAGGGCTGTCGACGCGAAACAAGACGCCTTTCACGTCTTTCTCCAATCGAATCTCGCGCAGCCGCGACGCCATGGTTTCTCCTCCCATGACGTTGCCCCAAACATCGTTTCCGACACCCGACACGATCGGACCCAAACCTCCAAGGAGAGCTATCTTTTGCTTAGCGGTTTTCCTGCCCCGATTGCGCACCGCTCTCAGGTAATCAGATAGCCCGACAGCGCGGTACTCCTTGTTCTTCTCCGGCAGCAACTTTGCCTGGATCTCGTCCTGGTAACCCAGCGAAGTAACCAATCGCTCCTTCAGTGCCACTGCCGCTGGTGCCATGCCAGTTCTCATCAACTCCTGCAGCCGTGGCAGATCGATGCCACGCTCCTGAGCGACGGTACGCACAAACCGGTCTTGAACGTCACGTAGAACGCTTTCGAGCATTGACCGGAATTCGGGTGTCATCTTCTCGCGTGTGTAGGACTCCGCGCTCTTGAATTCCTTGAACTGCAGAAATTGCGGTTCGACCCTGAGCTTGTCCATCGTTCGCTTGTAGAACGCAACATCGGCAGCGAGGCCGTTAATGAGCAAGCCAGCGTCTGGGTTGAGATAGATCTCGTCCGACAATGCAGCGAGATAGAGTTCTCGTTCTTCCGCCATGTCTAATTGAAGGTGGGCGACCACCTTCTTGCCGGATTTCTTGAACTCTTTCAGGAAATCCCGCAGTTCCTCGACTTGAGCCCAAGGCATTCCGAGGGGATGGATCGACAGGAGGACGGATGTGATCTTGGGATCCTTAGCCGCAGCCAGAAATGCCGTCTCCATTTCCACCAGGGAGACCGAGTCCCTGTCAAGCAACCTCGCCAGAGACGATGAGGACGGCACCTCCGCAATGGGTCCTCCCAACTCCACCTCCAGAACACTCTTCTGGGCGATCTCGATCTTTCCCGGCCAGATCAGCCGATAGGCGCCATAGAGGACAAGCACCAAAAACAGGCCCAGGGTGAGAAGCAGTATGGCTACAATCCAGGAAGTCTTTCGATCTGGCATGGTTGTGATCTCCGCAAGCCTTGCTGGGAAGGGAAAACAGCGGCATAGGCAGGAGCCGCGCCAGTATTATCCCACGGATGTGGAAGCTGTTCAAAACACGGCGCGGCGCGTGACAGGGCGGAGCTGTGGTTGAACGAAGTTTGATTGTTCTGGAGTTTACCCGGTTGAAAATGCTAGAAAACCGTCGACGTGGTGATCACCTTCGGGAGGCGTATGCGTTATCGATTCGGTTTAGCTCTGCTTCTGGCCTGTGTCTCGGTAGTGGAGTTGTGCTCCTGGCAGAGCTTAGCCGCAGCGCAGGACGGCGGAGGTCGGAGGCGCGCCGAACGCGTGCCCATTGAGCTTCCCAGCGGCGCGAGGGTGGAGTTCAGCGCCTTCGACAGTCTCGGGCTGCGCGAGGAGCGCGAATTTTCCGTCTACCTGCCGCCCACATATGGCAAGAGCCGCCGGCAGTACCCAACCATCTACTTCCTGCATGGCCTCAACAACGACCATACAAGCTGGACCGTGGATCGCTATGGGCAGATCCACGAGCAACTGGATAGACTAATTGCACAGAAGAAGATCCCCGAAATCATGATGGTCCATCCCAAGGGAGACAACAGCTTCTACACAAACTATGTGGATGGCAGCCGGAAGTATGAAGACTTTGTTGCCGACGATCTGATCCGCCACGTCGAAAAGGCTTATCGAGCGCGGCCCGGCGCCCGCTGGCGTGCGATCGGAGGGACTTCAATGGGTGGGTTCGGAGCGCTGAAGATTGCGTTCAAACATAGGAATCGGTACTCCGGTACGGCCGCACATTCGCCGATCGTATTTCTGGCCGATCCCGCACAGATGTCAGACCAAACGAAGAACAGCGGCCGGTTCGAATGGTTCACGCGCATGATCGCTCCGATGTTTGGCAATCCAGTAGACCTTGAGCGTTGGCGAGCTAACAACCCGCTCGATCTGGCCAAGACAGCCAGCCTCGCTGGCCTTCGCATTTACTTCGACTACGGAACGGCGGATCGTTACAACCAGAGCATTGGGTTGGGACAAGGCTTGAAAGCGCTCGACGCGGTCCTCACAGAGCGCCGCGTGCCGCACACATTCAAAGAGCACCCGAATGAGCCTCATGGATGGGAACTCGTCAGCCTGCACCTCGCCGAGTCGCTGGCGTTTTTGTGCGAATCGTTCAAATAACCCTGTCGTGATCGGGTGTTTCTGTCTCTAGGTCCGCTCTCCTTTCGCGTCTGAGGAATTGTCGACCCGAGTCGACACGGCGTTACTGACCAGTCTGGGCATTTTCCTGGCTCGGACGCGACGCCCAACCATAAGCTTCCAGGAATCGCAACAGTGAAGGATCTTGCCTCGACAGCGCCGGAAGCCATGGGCCTGCTCGGGTGCGGCTCCACCACGCCGGGTCGCGCCAGGGTGCAAAGTGATAGCGATACAGTTCCGCTCGAATGTGGCGCGGCGGGGCGTCTGGGAAGGGATTCTTTGCGAGCAGGCTGAGCACTTCACTGTCGTTGTGGAGAAGTTTCCAAACGAAGTGCACGGTCCAAGGATACTGGCGCGGGTCCGACATGGCTGCAAACCAGATTTGCCAATCCAGACGGTAGTGGTATGGGCTGATCACGCAAGGCCGTCGGAACACGTCGCCCGGCTTGCACTTGAATTCATACGCCTTCCATTGGCTTTCTGCAGAGAGCGCTTTATCGTTGCTGCCTTCGAATACGATCTCGTCTCGCTCGCGACCCACACTACCGAAGGCTCCGTAGGTGTTAACCAGGTGAAGCGGGTCGAAAGAAGTGTTCATTGCCTGGCGGCTTGAGGCGAGGTTCCTGATTGGGAAGAAGCTCAAAACCGCGACGACCAGAACGAAGCAGGAAACGACGATCTGCTGAACCGGGGAGGTCTCTGCTTTGTTGCCAGCTTGAAGCGATCGCTGCGTCAGGCCTTGCGGCAGGATGCGAGCCCAACAGGAGTCGTCGATACAGGCGAGGGCGGGGATGATCGTCAGCCAGTTCAGGAAGGAAAGGTTGCCACTGGCGATGAGCATCGCCTGAAAGCTTACCAGAAGAAAGCCTGCGATGAGTCTTGGCCGGCGAGGCCAAAACGCGAACCACGGAACCAATAGTTCGTTGACATGGTTCCAAAGCGCCCCGAGCCTATGAAACCACGGAGGCATGAAATGCAGCAGCGGGCTGATCGGGTTCGGAATGGGCTGGGTCTCGTAGTGATAGAAGAGGCAAGTCAGATCTTGCCAGCAGGCATCGCCCCGCAGCTTGATCAGGCCCGCGCCGAACATAATTCTGAAAATCAGCCAGCGGAACAACCAGATCACCGGAGCTGGCGGCGGCCGCTTTGGGAAAGGGCGTCCATCCAGCAGAGGGCAAAGAAACACGGAGAGAAAACCCGTTTCGAGCAGTTGGATGTCCCAACCATAGGAATACCAATCTTGGCCAATATGGACAAAGGAGAGGTAGAGCGCCCAAAGAGCCATCAGCAACAGACCATTGGCGAATCCTATGAGTACGAGGCCGGACAAAGCAACGCCGACCCAGCTCATCGCCACCAGGAAAGCGTCCGACGAATCCATCCAGAAGATACTGGGCAACTGGAGAAAAGCGGTTGTGCGGGATCCGAGGAACTTCTCGGCTTGGCGAAGGAAGAGATCGGTAGGAAGCAGGCCCTTGCTTCCGATCAACGGCCTAAGCTGCTGGGCCAATGACAGGAAGGCGACGAAGTAGACAAGCCCAAGCAGCCTTAAAATCAAGAAGCGCGTAAGCCAATAGGAATGAGGCGACTGGTTCTGCCAAGCCAAGCGAAGCCACAGAGAAACGAGGCGTCCTGCTGACAGGTCGCGATACTCCAAGATTCTGTTCACTCAGATGACACTGGTTGGGGTTCACTCCACCCGCTTCACTGAATACTCCTCTCCTCCGAGGAAAATCGTGAACCCGCTGGGTTTTGCGCCTGGCCGAAGATCGAATGCCAATCTGCCAGCGGTCCAGCGGAGCGAGAACTCGCGCTCGGAGTGGGGCACCAGCTCAATGTCAGACGGGCCAGCGAAGTTTCCGAGTAACTTTCCACCGTCCCGTTTGATCGTAAAGATCAACTTGTTCGCCGTCTGGCGTTCATAGCGCCCTACCAGGCGATCGAGCTCCTGGCTTCGCAGGACAACCGTGGGGCCTCGTTTCGTATTTGCAGGTCCAGCTTCGCTCCACTCCGGCAGTTCGCGCAGCCAAACGTTTCGAAAGCGCACCGGGTTTCCGTGGTCCTGAAGCGAGATGGGCAGCCGGTCCGGATGAGCTTGGTAAGGCGAGTGCTGCAGCCAGTTGGTGGGTCCCCAGAGCTCCACCCCGTCCTGCACCAGCACGCCGTTGTGCAATAGCGTGATCCGCGCAGGTTTGAGTAAGCCTCCGCTTCGGTCGAATCGAGGGCGCCGGAACACAATGTCATAGCTCTGCCACTCGCCGGGAGGGCGGCTGGCGTTGGCCAATGGCGGGTACTGCCCATAGACAGATGCGGCTTGGCCGTCGGCATAGGTCTCGTTCTCGTACGAATCCAGCACCTGGATCTCGTATAAACCCATCAGGAAGACACCACTGTTGCCGCGGCCCTGGCTGTGGCCGATCGCTGGCACAGGCGCAGCCCATTCAACGTGCAACTGAATATCGCCGAAGGTGCCTTGGGAGAATATGTAGCCACTGTCCTTGACGGATTCCATGTAGCCATTCACTGCAATCCACTTAGCCGGGCTGCCATCTGCCGACCGCCACTGGGAGAGGTTGCGCCCATCGAACAGGACCACCGCGTCAGACGGGGGCAGAAGGGGCAGCTTTTGGTCGGACGGCTTCACGACCGGCGGGCGTGGACGGTTCATGTCATGAGCCAACCATTGAGCAGGAGATTGAGACAAGACGCGCAGGCTGAAAAATAGAATTCCTGCGGCAGCCAACATCGGTTGTTTCATGACAGAGACCTCATTGGAATAGGGATTTCTGAATGAGCGCTTCAAGGCAGGGAACGCAAGAACTCATGTTTCTGAGCGGATGACCTGCTCCATGGCATCGCAAAAGGTGTCGATCTCCTGCAGAGTGGTATAAACGTTTGGCGTGATGCGGATCCCTTGAAACTCCTCGTGTACGATCGGCGTGACAATAATGCGATGCTTGTCCCAGAGATGAGCCACGAGCTTATTTGGATCCAGCCCCGCAATCCCGACGCAGCCGAGAGCGCACGATTGGGCAGGATCGAAGCTGGTGAAGAGACGGGCCTTCTTTTGTCCTTCGAGCCGCCGTGCCCACCGATCCTTCAGGAAGCGCAGGCGGGCCGCCTTTCGTTCGGCGCCCATGCCTTCGTAAAAGGTCAATGCTTCGGCGATTGCGTTGTGGCTTGCCGCCGGATGAGTGCCGATCTCTTCGAATTTGCGGATATCGCTTCGAAGGGAGTCTGGAGCAGCCATCAACGGCCAGAGTTTCGTGATCTTAGACTTCCGCACTTAAAGGAAGCCCGTTCCGACTGGTGCCAGCAGCCATTTGTGCAAGCTGGTTCCGTAGTAGTCGCAGTCGAGATCGGCATGCTTGAAAGGGAAATGTGCAAAAGCGTGAGCGCCGTCCACGATGACTTCAATGCCGCGCTGGCGCCCCATCTGGCAAATGCGCCTTACGGGAAAGATCTGGCCCGTGAGGTTTGTGATGTGGCACACCAGGATGACTTTGGTTTTAGGTGTGAGCGCGTTCTCGAAACGGCGGACAAGTTCGTTGGGATCTTTCAGCGGCACCGGGAACGAAACCAGCTTGAGCACAATTCCATCCCGCTTCTCGCGCTGTCGCCAGGTGGTAAGCATCCGCGGATAGTCTTGGTTGGTCGTCAGGACCTCGTCCCCGGGTTTGAGGTCCAGCCCAAGCTGGCAGATTTCCAGGGCTTCGCTGGCGTTGCGGGTAATGGCAAGCTCTTCGGGGTTGCAACCGAAGCTTGCAGCCAGTCGCGTCCTGACAGCCTCAATTTCCGGCTCGAGGATGCGCCACATGTTGTGAACGGGCGCCTGATTGGAGAATTCGAGGTACCGCCGCAGGGCGTCCTGTACCACCCGCGGGCTCGGACAAACGCCTCCATTGTTGAGGTTGATGTGGGTGCGATCGAGGGTGGAGGCTTGCTGAATCTGAAACCAGAAGTCCTCGTCTACGGCCAAATCGCGAGGCGACTGGCTTTCGGCGCTGCGCTCGGCTGCCTGCACACGCTCGATAGCGTCATCGCGCAGCCAAGCCACAGCTGCAGTGCCGGTACTCGCCAGACTTCCTATGAAAGCTCTTCGGGTCAACATGCCATCGCGACCTTGTGCTTGCATTCGCCGATATCCCTACTTGCCACCAGCGATCTCGCCATGCGGCTTGTTCAGGGTGATTTCCTTGTAAACGACTTCGACCTGATCTGGAAGCCACTCGCCGCTCCACGCCTTGACGGCCTCAGAAAGGCGGACGCTCGTGGTCGAGGGCGATCCAGCCTTCTTGCTGACCAGGTCTTCCAGCTTCTTGCCGCTCTTTATGGCTTCGGCCACCGCTTTGCGCAGCTCGACGAAAAACTGGCGCTGCCCGCTCAGGATTTCCGCGCCACCAGGAATTCCATGGGCGGGCAGCACGGTTGCTGCTTTGAGCTTCTGCGCCTGGGCAATGACGTTGGGCCAATTCGCCGAATTCCCATGGCCCAGGTAGTTGAAGGGTCCATTCACCGCCGCGTCTCCAGTACAAAGAATCCCTTCCTTCGGCAGATAGACAAAGCCATCGCCGCGCGTGTGCGCCCACCCAAAAAAGTGAAACTCGACACGGCGTGTCGCGTCCTCCAGCACAAACTGCTTTTCTTTGAACGTCTGCTTGGGAGGTTCGGCGGTGGACAGATTCAGAGCGGCGACATCGGGGCGCGCCTTGGCCGCGTCTTGCCACGCTTTGGGTTCATATCGTTTCATCTCATCCGACACGCCGACGTATGCCAGCGTGGTGGCTCCGAGTTTCGTCCACACCGGATTGCCATAGGCGTGGTCTCCATGGTGGTGGGTATCGAAGACGTACCTGACAGGCTTCTTGGAGGTCTTCTTGATATCGGCCAGGCAGGCCTCAGCGCCACTCGGAAAGTTGGCGTCCACAACAATCAAATGGTCCTTCATCTCGATCCAGATGTTGTTGCAGTGCCCCTTCTCCTTGAGCTCGCCCTCTCGGAACCAGACACCGGGCGCAATCTGTTTCACGTTGCCCGGAGCAGCCTCAACTCCGGTTCGTGAAGTTGCCAGCCATAACACGGCCATGCATGCCATCAACCCGGCCGACATCAAAATCTGCGATCTCTTCATTGTCAACTGAAGACCTCCTGTTTGTTCCTGCGATTCGGTGCCACAGAGCAACAGCAATTTACGAGTAAACACGGCTGCAGAACGCCCGGGCGCTTCAGGCTGAAGTTCGACCCTGACCGCACAACTCTTGCCAGAGTGCCCGATAGTAGCGCATTAGACGGACTGGGTCAGCATTCGCCTCGATTTCGGCAAGCGTATAGCGGTTGAACTCCGCCCGGCTCAAGAGGCTGAACAACTGGCGCCAGGGATACTCTCTCTTCCACAGCTCGTTGATATGGACGCTGCGCAGCCAGGGTTTCAGCAGATCAAAACTCTTCGCCACCGACCCATCCTCGACATCTTCTGGGTTAGAGTTCCAGCAGAGGCCGACCATCGGATGATCGGCAACCTCCATCATTCGCCGCACCCGCGCGGGAATGTTGGAGCCTCGCCCGTGGACCTCAAGCCAGATTTCGATGCCGTAGCCTTGGGATTGCTGTCCGCAATCTCTCAACGAGCGCCCAATTTGCTCGATGACTTTCTCTTCTGGCATTTCAGATGGAATTCCATTCGGGCGTACTTTGACGCCGGTCGCACCGATGTCGTGAGCTAACTCGGCAAATCGCTTGGTCTCTTCGATATTCTTTCGAACGACCGCCGCATCGGGGGAATGGTATTCGCAGGTTGTGCCAACACTCAGCAGATGGACCGGGCTGTCGAGGAATGCCTGGGAGACCTCATGTCTCCGCTCTCGGCTCAAGGAGGGCTCAACACCGTGGCGGTGGGTGGTTCGCAGTTCGACGGCCTCGAACCCAGCTTCGACACAGTTTCGGATCAGGGTTGGGATGTCCCAGTCTTTGGCCAGGTTGTAAGTCACCGTGCCCAGCTTGAAACCGCCAGGACCGAGAGCCGGATTGAGTTCAGGATCGGGTGGCATCAACTGTGCCTCTTTGCCTACGGCCGGATCACGGTTCCATCGCGTCGTCGCGTCGTGCCCCAGTTGTAGTCGAAATTACGAGGACCGCTCGGGAACGGGAATTTCTTGGCCAGCTCTTCGTCGACATCGACACCATGACCTGGAACCTCGTTAGCGTAGAGATAGCCGTTTTTGGTCTGCGGGCAACCTTTGAACACTTCCGCCGTTTCCTTGGGGAAGCGCCCCCCTTCGTGAATGCCGAAATTGTAGCTTGCGAGTTCCAAGGCGAGCTGTGTGGCGTGCGCGACGGGTGAGGCGTCGCCAGGACCATGCCATGCCGTCTTGACGCCGAAAAACTCGCAAAGTGCTGCCACCTTTCGCGCCATGCTCAAGCCGCCAATCTGCGAAATGTGGGTGCGGATGTAGTCGATCAGTCGTCCGGAAATCAACGGAACGTGCTCATGCATGGTGTTGAACAGCTCGCCCATGGCAATCGGCGTGGCACATTGTTGTCTTACGAGCCTGAAATGCTCGTTGTCTTCCGGAGGAAAGGGATCTTCGATAAAGAACGGGCGAAACTTCTCGAGTTCTTTACAGAGGTTGACGCCTTGGTTCAGGGTGACGCGCTCGTGGATGTCGTGCAGCAACTCGATTTCGTCACCCAGTTTGCTGCGACAGTACTCGAACAGCCGAGGCAACATGCGGCAATACGCTGCTGGTTCCCAGATGTCTCTGGGATCGGTGGGGCCTGGATCTCCCTCGTCCGCTGCCCGCCGGTTGGCCGAGGCCGCGCCGTAGGTTGCCAGGCCAGGGATTCCAGACTGGATGCGGATGTGGCGGTAGCCTAGTGCTATTCCTTTTCGAGCGTCCTCCTCGACTTCCTGGAAGTCGCGTCCGCTGGCGTGATAGTAGCAGTCCGCCGCAAAGCGGCATTTGCCACCCAGCAGCTGGTAGAGCGGCATGGAAGCTCGTTTGGCTTTGATGTCCCACAACGCCATATCCACACCACTCATTGCGTTGAACATGGCTGGGCCGTTTCGCCAGTAGGAACTGACAAACGAAGACTGCCAGATGTCTTCGATCTCGTCGACGTTGCGTCCGATGAGAAACGGCTTCAGATACTTTTCAACAGCCGTCTCTACCACGTAGGCTCGCTGCGTCCAGGTGGCGCATCCCCAGCCGTAGAGGCCTGGTTCGCTGGTCTCGACCTTCACCACCACCAGTCGGATTCCGTTGGGAGCCGTCAGGAGCGTTTTGATGTTCCTGATTTTCAAATGCGGCAGGCCTTTCAGGGATGCGGGTTTTTCCTGAGCCCAAAGCGGAGCCAATGGACTGCGCTGCGTGAACAGAAGTGAGCCTCCGACTGCGGCACCCGAGGACAGCCAGCGTAGAACTTCACGTCGATCCATTGGGATCCTCCCAAGAGGACAGGCAAAGGTTGGTCGCGTGAAAAACGCGCCAATCCTATGCAAGACGTTCGGGCTTGTCAATTGAGGGTATCAGCCAGCCAGTTGCGCGGCTCCACCGGTAGCGACAAGACGGCTGGTTAGCAGGGCACTCGCTGCCTGCTACCGCGGTATGCCCTGCCGAGCCGATTCGATGCAGCGGAACGCCAACTCGCAAGATCTTAGCGATTCCTCGAAAGTCACATCAGGTGGTCTCTTTGTCTGGATGCATTCGATGAAGTGGCGGGCCTCAGCAACGTACGGATCGCTGCTAGGATCCGCTTCAGGAAGCGAAATACGAGAGATCGAGCCCATCTTGGACTCGACGGTGGAAATGACCTTCAGGTGCTGGCAGGTCTGATTGTCGTAACGCAGCACTCCGAGGCTGCCGCAAACCTCCGCAGTTTGGTGAAAGCTGCCTGTAGGATGAGCCCAGCTGCCTTCGATATGCGCCAATGCTCCTGACTCTAACTGCAAGTTCAGCAGGGCGTAGTCAGGCTCTCCGCTGAGGCCTTCCGGCAGCGATTTGGCGTAGACCTGCTCGACCTCGCCAAACGTCCAGCGCAGAAAGTCCAGATCGTGGATCAACAGGTCGAGGATGACGCCGCCGCTCTTTGCTGGATCGGCAAACCACGAATCGGCGCCCGGATACCCCACGCAGCGGGAGAGCCTGATCATGCCAACCCGTCCAACATCTCCTGCCAGCACGCGCTCGCGAATTCTCGCGTACTCCCAAAAGAACCGGAGAACCTGGCCAACCATGACGATTCTTGGGAAACCCGCCAGAAGAGCGCGAATTTCATCTGCCATCGTCTGGCTAAGCGCCAAAGGCTTTTCGCAAAAGACATGTTTCTGGGACGACACGGCCGGTCGCAACGACTCCAGCCGCGTAAAGGTAGGCAGGCAGATCACCACAGCGTCCACGTCTGGGTCTTCGAAAATGGCATCCATGGCCGTCACCGATGTTGCTCCGTGAGCGCTGGCCAACCGCTCGGCCGGCGCCAGTGTGCGGCTGCAGACGTACCGGATGGAGACGGAGGGGAGAGTCTGGAACGCCTTTGCAAAACGGCGGCCCATGTTGCCAGCGCCCAGGATGGCCAGCCGGATTCTTGGCTTGGAATCGTTTTGTATGTTTCCTGGAGCCATGTGGATTTTCTAATTCCAGCCCTGCGTCGTAGGCATTCTTCCCGGACCGCCGCTGGCCATCCTACAGAAGCACCGCTTGCCTTGTTGCGATTGACTTGTACGCTGCTTCTACAACCTCGAGTGCCCGCACACCGTCAAGCCCGGCAGCTGCAAGTTCCGCTTTCCCCTGGATCGTATCAACGAAGTTTTCTAACAGACGCGAAGTCAGGTTGCCCTCTCGCGTTTCGACCAGATGCTTGGCCGACGGCTCGGAATAATAGTCGAGCGTCCAAGGAAAAAGGTCCAAACTGATGACGCCGCGGCTCCCGACGATCTGGATATTCACATCGCCCCAGACAGGAAACGAGTTGTTTGGCCGGGACCAACTGGCGTCGAGCGTCACGAAGACTTCGTTGCTCATCTCAAGCGTCAGAAGCGCCACATCTTCGACTGGAATGGGGTGCAGGCGGCAAGCGGCATGGGCGAACACCCGCGTAAATTCTGCCTCGAAAAGCCAGCGCAGCGCATCGACCACATGTACTGTGTGGTCCATGACGGCACCGCCTCCGGACAACTGCGGATCGACAAACCAGTCTCCTGGCATCATGCCTCGGTTCGTTGCCTTCACAGCGACTATGTGTCCAAGAGTTCCCTGTTCAACCAGCCGTTTTGCCTGGCGCAGTGCTTCGCTGAACCGGACCGGGAAACAAATTCCGAGAGGCACTTCGTGTGCTTGGCAGACGGCCAGCATCTCATGTGCGTCCACACACCGAGTCGCAATCGGTTTTTCACACAAGATCGGTATTTTCGCCCGGGCAAAATCGAGAACCATCGGCTTATGGCGGCTGTTGGCCGAACAGATGAGGACACCGTCCAAGATCCCAGGCAGGAGTAGCTCGTGGTAGTCGGAGACAAGCCTGATTCCCTCGAGGAGATCGGCATGATTGGACACGCGACGACCGTCGGGCTCGGCGACCGCGGCAAGCTCGACCCCGGGCATGCCTCTCAAGCAGGACAAGTAGTTCCGTGAGTGAACGTGCTCCAAGCTGACGAGTCCTAAGCGCAGGGACATGGTAGCCATCTCTCGATTGAGCGAGGCGCAATCCTATGACTTCGGCTTCGGAAAGGCAACCTCCCAGCGAGTCACAGATAGAGCCGTCAAGGACGGATCTAAGGAAGCCTCAAAACACGTAATGCCACGGTAAGGCGCTCCTCACCCCATTTCCGGCCGCAGGACAGAATGACTGGTTTTCGGACCTATGACCAAACGGGGAGAGTTCATCCGCAAGTTCACCAGCCTCCTAACGCATTCTCGCGATGGAGCTTATGTCATCCAGGCCTTTTGGCAAAGAGCGTGATAAGTGGGTGCGAGATGTCTACGGTATCTGATCTGGTCGAAAGAGAGCGAAAGCAATGAATCCCAAAACCGACAAACTTCTTCAGCAAGCTGGCAAATACATCGCACTCGGAAAACTTACCTTGGCGCTGGAACAATACCTCAAGCTCCAAGGAGCAGAACCCGAGGACACCACGATCGTCAACACGATTGGCGATCTCTACGTGCGGCTTGAAGACAGGGAGAATGCTCTGTTGTGGTACCAGAAGCTGGCTGAGGCCTTCGAATATCGCGAACTGTATTCCAACGCAATGGCAACCTATCGAAAAATCCTCAAGCTCTCGCCGAAGAACCAGGATGCAATGCGCTTGCTCGCCCAACTTTACGAACGTCAGGGGCAGACCCAGAACGCAAAGACGCAGTATCAGATGCTGGCAAAACTCAAAATGAGCCTCAACGATCACAGCGAGGCGATCAGCCTCCTCAAGAAGGTCTGCGCACTCGATGCCTCCTGTGGCCAAAGCCAGAAAGTGCTGGCCCAATCGTTGGAGGCGGGCGGGAATACGAAGGAAGCGATCGAAAGATACCTGCAGAGCGCTGCAACCTACGCAAAACAAGACGATCGCTCGGCAGCCCTGGAAGTCGTGGACAACGTGTTCCGACTGCGGCCAACCGACAAAGAAACGGTCAGGTCCTTCTTCGTGTTGCTTCAAGGCATCGGTCTCAACCAACGCGCCACCCACTATCTCAGCGACGTTTCGTTAGATCAGGACCCGGAATTCAAGCTAATGCTGTGCGAGATGTTCCTTGCCGAAGGGAACCTCGAAGCCGCGCGCAAGCTGGTGCAGAAGAGCGTTCGCCAGTGCCCAGCCCTCTACAAGCCTGCCATCAGGATTCTCGAAGGATCTATTAGGAATGGAGACGTCAACGCCAGTATCGAAATGGTGGAAGAGTTATTCGAGATGTCCATGAGCCAGCGCGATGAGAGCACGATGAAAGTCCTGCTCGACTCGCTGTTGGAACTCGACGAGAACAACAGCCGTTTGTTGAAAACCTTGATTGCTGTGCTGATACGAATGAACGGCCAAGATCAGCTAGAGGGATACTTGAAACGCCTTGCGTTGGTTCAACTGCGTGCTGGCGAGCGAGCAGAAGCGCGGGAGAGTCTCAACAGGCTTGCCGTCTATAGCTCCTCAGATTTCTATCTTGACCTGCTCAGAATGATGGACGACGCCGGGTTTGAACAACCCCCTGTTGCCATGAAGAAGACCATGCAGAAAGTCATTGAGGCCCTGGAGGCAGGCAAGCTGCAGAAGGAGCAGGCAGGTGGCGCAGCTCCCGTGGCACTGGGTGTCTCGGAACTGGACTTGGGCATGGGGTTGGCCTTCGAAGAAGAGTTTGCTTTCGCACAGGAGTCTGTTTGAAAGGCAGACGTCCGGTCGATGGCAGCCATCTCTCAGAGCTGGCGGAAATGGCGCCAGCCAACTGGTGGAGGGCGACCGACCGATTCTGTTGCTACGGTCCCGAACTGCCTGTTGCGGGTTGGCGGCTCGAACGCGCCTGTTCCAGGTAGCGAAGATCTAGCATGCCCTTCAGACTCCCTCCCCTTAGATACCCTAACGCCTTAGCCCGCTCGAAGAAAGTTTCAAGGGAACTCTCCAACGGATCGACCGTCACTTCCAGCCGGCTTAGCGCTTCGGTAAGGATCGCTTCATCGATGCGTCTGCGGGTATACCGTGCAATTTCCTGATTCACGATCTCCCGGGCTTCTCCTCGATGCTCCTGAATCCACTGGCTTAATTCTAAGTGTGCCTCCACGACTCGCTGCACCCATTCAGGCCTGGATTCCAGAAAACTCCGAGAAGCGACGAGGAGCGTCGTCGCGAACTTGCCATTGGGCCACAAATCACGTTCGTCGACGAGAACCACGCCGTTGGCGCGGTGGACCAGGATGGAGCCCCATGGCTCCGGTACCCAGGCTCCGTCCAGCTCCTTGCGCAGAAACAACGCCAGGATGTCTGCGTTTGCGAGGGGCAGAACTTCGACGGAGCCCCCCCGCTCCTTGGTTGCCAAGCCCATCTGGCCCAGGTAGGTCCGAAGCGAGATGTCCTGGGTGTTTCCGATCTGAGGCGACGCAAACCGTTTTCCCGCGAAATCCCCTTGCGTCTTCAGGACCACATCGGAGCGCCGAACGAAGACAGCGCCCCCTTGGGTTGCGCCGGCAATCACCCTCAGAGCCTTCCCCTCAGACCTGATGAAGCCGTTGATGGTTGGCGAGGGCCCAGTGTAGGCCAGGTCTATTTCACCAGCCAGCAGCGCTTCAATCGCCGCTGGCCCTGCGCTAAACAACTTCGGAGTCAACGTCACATCGGCGCCCAGATGGCGCCTGAACTCTCCTTTCGCCAGCCCCACCAGCGCCTGCATATGAGTGACGTTGGCGAAATAGCCAAGGCGAACCTCCGATTTCGGTGCCGATGACTTGGACTGGCAGCCAGCCACGAACGACCCGGCAAGCAGGAAAAGAACAATGGAACTGAGAGCGCCAGAGACTGCGTTTCTTCCAATGGGTTTTCTACGGTTCAAAGCTCAGGTCCTTCGTTGTCGGCTTCCATCGACTGCCACAGTCGTGGGTATCGGTCCGATCGGACTCGCTTCAGTCGTCGATATGTTTGAATCAGGTCCAACATCAAGGTCTCCTTGTTCGGAAAATCAATCGTTCCTAACCCTGCCTGCAGAGCTACCTCGGGGTCGGCAAACAACGGTCGGAAGGAAGCCAAGAGTCACAACGGACTTGAAATGAAGTGATACAATGACGCCCGTGCCATTCCACTTGATAAGGACAATCCGATGACGAAAGAACCACTGCCTCGACGCAGCTTTCTTCGCCTTGCGGGTACTCTAGCGGTTTCCGGTTCCCTGGGCCCCACGTTGCGTGGTGCGAAAGCCCAGATGAGCAAGGTCGAACGGCTGAAAGCCGCTCTCCGAGGCGAACGGGTCGATCGAGTCCCATTCACCTGCTGGCATCATTTTGGACTGGAGAAGAAGCCAGGGGAAAACCACGCTGAGGCGACGATCGCCTTCTATCGCAAGTGCGACCCCGATTTGTTGAAGGTCATGAGCGATTTCCCGTACCCGCCGCCGGAAGGCCTGGAGAAGCTCTCCCAACCCGAGGATTGGCAAAGGATCGAGCCCTTGAAGAACCCCTTTCCCGAACAGATCAAGGCTCTGAGGCTGATCGCCAAAGAGCTCAAGGGGCAGGCGCTCTTCGTCGAAACGATTTTCCATTCCTGGAACGTTGCTGAGAAACTTTCTTCCAAGAAAGACCTGGTGCAACTGAAGGAGAACGACCCGAAACTGTTCAAAAAGGTTCTGCGCGCAATCTCAGAATCCCAAGCGAACCATGTCCGCCTGGCTTTGGATGCCGGCGCCGCAGGCGTTTTCCTGGCGGTGTCTGCAGCTGACGAGTTCGTGACCGATGCCCAGGACTATCTGAAAATGGGCCGGGAGTCCGATCTGATGATCCTCGACGCCGTGAGAGACAAGGAACTCAACATCCTGCATGTCCATGGCAAGAAGCCGCATTGGGACACGCTGGTCACTTACCCGGTTCAGGTGATTAACTATTCGGTTCACGGAACGGGACTGGGTCTAACCGGCGCGCGAACCAAGTTCACGGGCACTCTGATGGGCGGCTTGAACGAGGAAAAAATCGCGACACAGAGCACGGATGAACTTGCACGCGATATCCAAGCTGCGGTCGCTGCCATGCAAAAGCGCCGGTTCATTCTCTCGCCAGGGTGCTCCGTGCCGAACGATATCTCGCCGGAGGTACTGCTTGGCCTGAGAGAGCTGGCTCGGAAAGGCTGACGCACGGGATCAGCCTGCCCGGATCTTAGCTTGCTGCCAGCACTCTGGCCACGGTTTCCTTCACCAGGCTCAGGCTCAGCGGTTTGAGCAGGGTGGCATGAGCCCCGAGCAGCTCCGCGGCCCGCAGGAATCTCCCGTCAAAGGCACCCGACATCGCAATGACTTTCAGGCCGGCAAAGTTGTTTCGAAGCGACTGCAAGATCTCGAGTCCGTCCGCTTCGGGCATGACGATGTCCGAAATCAGAAGATCCACCCTTGTATTGCGCAACTGATTCAGGGCGTCTCGTCCGTTCGGACTTTCGAGGACGCGATATCCGGCTTCGCCGAGGAACCGTTTCAGCAAGTCGCGAATGTCGCGCTCGTCGTCGACCACAAGAATTGTCGCAGACTCAGGTTGTCTAGCGCTCGATGCGATGTTCTTAGGATCCATTAACAATTCCCGTTGAAACCAGCCTGAGATTTGCTTCGAATGCGTGAGGTCAAAACTTCATCCGGCCCAGCCGCGCCATCATGCCGCCGCTCATCTGTTTCATCATTTTCCGTGCCTGGACGTACTGCTTAAGCAGCTGGTTTACCTTTTGCACCGACGTGCCACTGCCTCGCGCAATGCGCTTGCGGCGGCTGCCGTTAATGATTTGGTGGTGCGCGCGTTCCTTGGGCGTCATGGAGTTGATGATGGCCTCAATATGCAACAGCTCCTTTTCGTCCACCTTGACCTTGTTCAGGTCTTTGAACGGCCCCACTTGAGGTAGCATGCCCAGAATCTGTTCCAGCGGTCCTAGCTTGCGCATCTGCCGCAGCTGATCGCGGAAATCCTCCAGCGTGAACGTGTCTTCGCGCAGCTTTTGTTCCAGCTCGACGGCCTGTTCCTGGTTGATGGCTTCCTGTGCTTTTTCAATGAGCGACAGAACATCGCCCATTCCGAGAATGCGCGACACCAGCCGGTCTGGATAGAACGGCTCGAGCGCGTCGGCCTTTTCGCCGACGCCGAAGAACTTTACCGGCTGGCCGGTGACGCTCTTGATGGAAAGCGCCGCGCCTCCGCGTGCGTCTCCATCCATCTTCGTGAGAATAATGCCGGTCAGACCCAGTTGGGTGTGAAACTCCTGTGCGCTCTTTACAGCGTCCTGCCCCGTCATGGCATCCGCTACGAAGAGGATTTCTGCCGGAGTCATGGCCTGCTTTACTTGGCGGAGTTCCTGCATCAGTTGTTCGTCGATATGGAGACGGCCAGCCGTGTCAATCAGCAGCACATCGCAGCCGGAATTCTCTGCCTCACGCAACGCCGCCTGGCAGAGCTTCAACGGGTCTTCGGAGCCTACCCCTGGGTACACGGGCACGCCGAGGTCTTTGCCCAGGATTGCCAACTGCTCTCGCGCAGCGGGCCGGTAGATGTCGATCGACAATAGATAGGCGCGATGCCCATTGCGATTCAGCCAGCGCGCCAGTTTTCCCGTCGAGGTGGTTTTTCCCGAGCCCTGCAGACCGACAATGAGGAAGACGTTTGGCCGCTTCGGCGGAAAACACAGAGCGGCCGATTGGCCCCCAAGCATCTCCAGCAGCTCATCACGGACCACCTTGATTACCTGCTGGCCGGGCGTCAAGCTTTCAAGCACATCCTGGCCCAGAGCTTTCGTTTTGACCGACTCGACGAACTGCTTGACGACTTTGAAATTCACATCGGCTTCCAACAAAGCCATGCGAATCTCTTTCAGTGCTTCTTCGACGTGCTCAGCGGTGAGCCTGCCCTCACCGCGCAGGTTCTTGAACACACGCTGAAGCTTCTGGGTCAACTGATCGAACATCTGAACTCCTTACACGGACCGCAAGCTTTTCCCTAGGCTAGCTGTCGGAAACCTTCATACAAAATCGCTCGATGCTCGACGCGCGTCCCGACTCAGGGCTCACGACGATCTCCACCGCGTTGATGCGGACATCGCCCGTAGCCGTGTCGAAACGGGCCGGCATCTGGCTGATGAACTTGGGAAGGATGATGTCCTTGCTCACACCAATGATCGAATCGTGGGGTCCGGTCATGCCTGAATCGGAGATGTAGGCGGTGCCCCCGGGCAGGACCTGCTCGTCTGCTGTTGGCACGTGCGTGTGGGTTCCGATAATGGCTGAGACGCGCCCATCGAAGTGCCAAGCCAGCGCCTGTTTCTCTGCTGTCGCCTCCGCATGGAAATCGATGAGAATGACTTTGATTTCCCGGCTCAGCGACGCCAGAAGAGCCTCGCCCGATCGAAACGGGCAATCGATGGCAGGCATGAAAACGCGGCCCTGGAGATTGATGACCGCATAGGGAACACTAGCGCGAGTCTGGCTCACCCACAACCCCCTTCCCGGCGCCGTCGGTGGATAGTTGGCTGGCCTCAACAACCGCGGCTCCTGCTCAAAGTAGGGAAGGGCTTCCTTCTTGTCGAAGATGTGGTTGCCGGAGGTGAGCACGTCGACGTTGAGTCCCAACAGCTCCTCGCCTAGGCGGGGAGTGATGCCGTTGCCGGCTGCCGCGTTTTCCGCATTGGCAATGCACAGGTCAATGTGCCGCGATTCGAGAATGTGGCCCAAGTGGTTCTTCAATGCGTCCCGTCCAGGACGGCCCACAATATCGCCAACAAAAAGGACCTTCATCGCTGCGGTGCCTCCAGCCGCTGAAAAGAAAAACAGGATGCCCAGAACCTTTGCGACCAGCCGGGGTGGGAAGCTTAACCGCGACACGAACGTGCCGCAAGTCTGGTGTCGCCCGCCGGTTTCGGCCTTAAGGGCTCCGTGCATCCTGTCGATAGGCGCGCCCTTCCACGCGCCAGTGTCTCGATGCCTAAACTCGTCGTAGCAACTTGGGGCTGGGGACTATTCCGATCACTCTGCCCAGCTATCGAGCGTAGTCTACTACGCGCATTTCGCGAATGACCGTCACCTTGATCTGTCCGGGGTACTGCAATTCGTTCTCGATCTTACGGGCAATATTACGGGTGAGGCAGAAGGCCTGTTCATCGCTCACCTTGTCGCTTTCCACCATGATCCGAAGCTCGCGCCCGGCTTGCAGTGCGTAGCACTTCGCTACGCCCTCGAAGGAATCGGCCAGATTCTCCAGTTTCTCGAGTCGCTTGACGTAGGTCTCCAGGATCTCCCGCCGCGCTCCAGGCCGCGCAGCAGACAAAGCGTCAGCAGCCTGAACGAGCTGTGCTTCCAGCGTGCGAAACTCCACATCGAAATGGTGGGCCTCCATGGCGTGAATCACTGCCTCGGTCTCGCCGCACTTGCGCGCTGCCTGAACACCTAGCTGGATATGGGTTCCTTCGACTTCCCGGTCGATGGCTTTGCCAATGTCATGCAGCAGTCCGGCTCGTTTGGCAACCGCCATGTCGGCGCGAACCTCCGCGGCCATCATCCCGGCTAGATAGGCAACCTCTTTGGAGTGGCTTAGAACGTTCTGGCCGTAGCTCGTGCGATACCGCAGGCGGCCCAAGAGGCGAATGAGCTCCGGGTGGAGATCGTTCACTCCGATTTCCAGGGCTGCCGCTTCCCCTTCCTTCACAATCTTGTCGTCCAACTCCCTCTTGACTTTCTCGACGACTTCTTCGATTCGAGCTGGATGGATGCGGCCATCCGAAATCAACTTCTCGATCGACGTCTTCGCGATTTCACGGCGGATGGGATCAAAGCCAGAAACGATGATGGCTTCCGGAGTGTCATCGATGATCAGGTCACATCCGGTGGCTACTTCCAGGGCTCTGATGTTTCGTCCCTCACGACCGATGATGCGCCCCTTCATCTCGTCGCCGGGAAGATCGACGACTGACACTGCCGACTCCACCACGTGCTCTCCTGCGCACCGCTGAATGCACATGGTGATGATTTCTTTCGCCTGTTCCTGTCCAGTTTGCCGCGCCTCTTCTTCGATCCGGCGCGTAATGGCAACCGCCTCGCGGCGTGCTTCGGTCTCGACCTGCTTCAAGAACTGCCGCTTGGCCTCCTCGGCAGTCATTCCCGAGATAGCCTCCAGCTGCTTCTTCTGCTCGTAAATCAGCTCTCGAACCTTTTTCTCGTCCAGGGCGTGAAAATATTCTTTTTCGGCAAAGCGCTTCTCCTTCTGCCCCAGTTCCCTTTCCTTCCCAATCAAAGACTGCTCTTTCTTCTCAAGAAGCTCCTCGCGCTGCCCGAGCCTCTTCTCCAAGCTCTGAAGCTCCGATTTCCGGTCTTTCGATTGCTTCTCGACCTCCGCGCGAAGACTCAGGCTTCTGTCTTTAGCCTCGAGTTGAGCTTCTCTTCGGATCGCCTCCGCTTCGCGCTTCGAATCTCCAATAATCTTCTGAGCAGCTTCTTCCGCGGCTCGCAACGATTTCGATCCCTGCTGGCTTCTGTAGAGCATGACCGCAAGGACAAAAACCAACGCGATCGCCACCCCTAATGCGCAATAGATAACCAAATTCATGGCGTCTCCTAAATCCTTCGAGACCCAGGCGCTTCTCGGCCTGGGCGCCGGCCCGAACCTGTGCCAACACCGACAGCAAAAAAAGGACGCTTGAAGTTAGCATGCTGGAAACCTTGGTCCGGACAGGAATCGACGGTCAAACAGGCCAATCGTTAGACGATTATAGTTGACCCTATTTGGAATTACAATATTTCGTATAAGTCCAGAATAAGTCCAGACTGAACCCTGTCACGTGACGCAGTGCATCTGAGGGGAAAGAGTTTGTGCAGAGCAGGATGCCGGGAAATCAGTCTCGAAAACCCTACCTACGGACCGTCAGGAATGCTGAAGGCAGGAGACGAACGAAGCAAGCTACGGCAGCTCTCGAACACGGATTTTGCGAAACCAGACTTCCTCGCCATGGTGCTGAAGGCCAATGTGGCCTTCGGGCAGCACCGAGAAACGGGGCATGTTCTTGAACTTGCTCTCAGCGATCAGGTCTCTGAGCTGCGGACTGCCCAACTCATACTCGACGACCTTCACTCCGTTTAGCCAGTGCTCACCGTTGCTGCCGCGCAGAACAACGCGGAGATGATTGAATTCACCTACGGGGCGCAGCTTCTTGCCGCCTGGAGCGATCAACGCGTAAAGAGATGCAGCAGATGTCTTTGGATTTCTGCCATCCCGGTGTCTTTCGTCATCGAGTACCTGGACCTCGGGTGCACTGTGCCAGATCGCCTTGTCTTCTTCGCTGGCTCGGTAGAAAACACCGCTATTCCCGCCTGGAGACACCTTCCACTCCAGCTCCAATTCAAAGTTGCGAAACTTCCTTTTGGTGATGAGGTCGACCTGATCCCCACCAACGATCGTCTTGAATGCTCCCTGGTCAATACTCCAACCCTTATCGGGAAAATCCTTTCGCTGGTATCCGCGCCAGGCATCACGCGATTTCCCGTCAAACAGAACAATCCATCGGTCCTCTGCACGAAGAACAACACCGTTGAAACACGCCACTAGCATGGCAACAGCACACCACCAGAAGACTCGGCCCATTGCCGCCGCTCCTCCTGCCATTCCGAGGCAAGAAATCAAGAATTGAAGAAGGCCAGGAAAACTAAGGCCTCAAACAGCAACCGAGACTCCCGGCTTGCAGAGCCAAACCAGGTTTTTGTCAGGGCTCATCCGACAGAAGACGCTTCTCAAGCGCAACTACGGAAGCGACCCCATCACCCCAGAAACACAAAACCCCGCTCTGCCGTGAGACACTCTATTTGCACCTGGTAACCAGGTGGGCTCCCTAGCTTCCACTTTAGGAAACTTCACATGGTGAAGCTTGCACACCGTGAAATGACACAGGATCCCTAACAAATAGGCATTGGTACAAATATTTGTGTGCCAACACGAACATCGCAGGGTGGGGAGATCATAGAGAACCGGCCGGAACGGGTCAAGGCTTTTTTCGCTCAGGAAAGCAAGGCTGACTCTCGGTGAATTCGGAGGAGAACGGCCGCTCCTTTACCCGGAGAAATCGCGGCGTCCTTCCAGAGCGCGAGATACCGTGATGTGGTCGGCATATTCAAGATCGCCGCCGACCGGCACGCCTGTGGCAATGCGTGTGACCTTGACACCCAAGGGTTTGATCAGGCGGGATAGATACAGTGCTGTGGCTTCGCCTTCGATGTTGGGGTTTGTGGCCAAGATGACCTCTTTGACTTGACCTTCTTGCAGCCGCTTCATCAGGCCAGGGATCTCCAACTGGTCCGGCCCCACGCCTTGCAGCGGCGATATCGCTCCAAGCAAGACGTGATACAAGCCGTGATACTCGCGGGTTCTTTCGATGGCGAGGATGTTATGAGGCTCTTCCAGAATGCACAGGACTGTACGGTCACGGGCCGGATCGCTGCAGTACCGGCACGGATCAACATCCGTGATGTTATTACAGACGGAACAGTAGCGGATGGACTCCTTCGCTGCCAGGATGGCATGGGCCAGCTTTTCGGCTTCCCTCTTTGGTGTGCGGATCAGGAAGAAAGCCAGGCGCTGCGCCGATTTCGAACCGATACCCGGCAGCTTCCTAAGTTCTTCGATCAACGTTTCAACCGGGCCCGCGTAGTCTTTCATTAGAACAGCCCAGGAATTTTGAGCCCTCCCGCCAGACCGCCAATTTGTCCTGAAAGCTCGTCGTCCACCTTGCGAGCAGCTTCGTTGAAGGCCGCCACGATCAGGTCCTGCAGCATCTCGACGTCGCCGCCCGTCACGGCCTCTGGATCGATCTTGACGCTTAGCATCTGCTTCAGTCCGTTCAGCCTCACATTGACGATGCAACCTCCAGCACTGCCCTCAACCGCCATCTCAGCCATCTGCTTCTGGAGCTGTTCCTGCATCTTCTGGGCCTGCTTCATAATCTGCTGCATGTTTTTCATGGGGCCCTCGCTTGAAAGGTCGATTTAACGATAACTCAAATGCTCACAAGAAGGAAGACGCGGCAGGGCGCAGCCCATGCTGGCTGCGTGTTCACCTCGCGTTCAACGCGAGAACTTGGACTCCGCACCTTGACCGGTGACAGCCTGACGTTGCGCGCTGTCTTGGGATGGACGAATGCTCGCGTGCCATCGGCACGCAGCTCTTCCTACTTCAGTTCCTTCACATCCACGATCTCGGCATGAAACGCGTCGATGAACGCTTTGATATGGGTGTCGGCCTTCACTCGCTCCAGCAGTTCTTGCCTGGCGTCCGGCACGGCGGCCACGGCAGCTACAGCTGTTGTACCGCTCGGATCCGATTGCGACAGCAGCTGTAAGCTCTGAGGTTTGCCCGCCATGGATTCGACAATGTCGTTCAGCAAGCCGAAGTTCTCGGCCGACTGAAGCATCTCCAGGGAGAAGCGGTCCGCCGGAGCGAACTCAACTTCGATGCCAACACTGGTTTGCCGGATTTCGGACGCGTGCTCCAAGAGGGATGAGACCAAGGGGGAACGCTGCGAGGCGGCTGCTTTCAGCGCCTCGCCGAACGCTGGCCGCCTTTCGGCTGGTGCCTCCAAAGCCCTTGCTGGAGCTGCTGCAGTGAAGCGTCCTGTTGCCGGAGGGTGGGGGAGCTGCAGCGAGGATTTGGCGGGGGGATCTGGAGCCGGTGACGGGGTAGCACCGCTGAGCTGGTCAATCAATTCCTCGATCGATACCAAACGTTTGGCGTGGAGGACTCGAGTCAGCGCCATTTCCAGATGGAAGCGCGGCTGCGACGACCAACGCATCTCGCCTTCGGCGGCAACCAGGATCTGAAAGAATCGCGTCAAGTCCTCCTCCGAGAAATGAGCAGCCAGATCGCGAGCCCGTCCCATTTCGGCTGGAGCCAAGGGAACGAGTTTGGGGTCTTCGCCAGCGATCTTCACCATGAGCAGATTTCGGAAATGCGCCAACATCTCTCGCACGAAATGCTGAAGGTTCAGCCCGCTCGATACTAACTGTTCGATCAGTTCCAGAACCTTTCGAGCATCCTGCCGAACGATCGCACTGGTGAAATCGTCCAGCATCTGCTGAGGCACTATGCCGAGCAGGTCGCGTACCTGCTCGTCTCCAATTTCGTTGCCGCAGAAGGCAATGATCTGGTCAAGCTGGGACTGGGCATCCCGCATACTGCCTTCTGATGCCCGGGCAATGGCATTGAGCGCTTCGTCGCTGATCTGGATGCGCTCCTCAGCTGCGATCTTCTTCAGCTGCCCCAACACCTCGTGATAGCCAATTGCCCTGAAATTGAAGTGCTGGCAGCGCGAAAGAATTGTCGAGGGCACCTTGTGAAGCTCGGTGGTCGCCAGGATGAAGACCACTCGCGGTGGGGGCTCCTCCAGCGTCTTGAGCAGCGCGTTGAAGGCCTCGGTGGTCAACATGTGCACTTCGTCGATGATGAAGACCTTGTACCGATCTCGCGCCGCGGCATACTTCACGTTCTCCCGCAGCTCGCGAATCTCGTCGATGCCGCGATTCGATGCCGCGTCGATCTCCAGCACGTCGATCGAGTTCCCGGCCGCGATCTCGAGACAGGATGGGCACTGGTTGCACGGTGTGACCGTTGGGCCCTGGGTGCAGTTCAATGCTTTGGCCAGAATGCGCGCTGTGGAGGTCTTGCCGACTCCGCGAGAACCTGCGAACAAATAGGCGTGCGCGATGCGGTTGCGCAAAATCGCATTCCGTAGCGTCTGGGCTGCCGCGTTCTGTCCCACGACCTCGTCAAAGTTCTGGGGACGATATTTGCGGGCAATCACCTGGTAGCTCATGACAATGTGGCGGGATTCGGAGCCTGAGTGTGGAGATTCAGAAATCTGCGGATTCGGTGGATACTGCTTGAGAAGCTCGCCCCCAGCTGCATCGCCGTCAACGTCGATCTGGCCAGGCCCCGGGTGATTCCGCGGCACATCTGAAGGTCCACTACCGTTGCTTTCTTCCGAACCTGGCGGGGTTTGCGGTTTCAGATTGCACGGAGCCCGAGACCTGAAAGCGTGGCTTGCTCTCTTCGCAAAGCAGGCGAAATCTTAGATGAACGTTTTGAGAGTGTCTAGGGAAAAGGAAGCAGCCGAAGCAGCCCAATGATCCTCGCGGTTGCCGTCACAAGCGCTACTCCATAAGGAGCTCGTTCAGGCCATCTTCCTGCTGATTTCGTGAATGATGATGTTGGGATGGTTAAGGGAGCAGCGTCCTACTTTGATGCGAAGGGCCGTTCCTGGTGAACCTTGGCGGACCTCGTCAATGGCCTTTCGCTACGCCTGTCGGGCTCAGGTTGCGAATAACCAGGGCATTTGTCGATAGGGCACCTGGGTGAAAAAATAACATCCGCCGGGCCGGAAACTCCTTCGGTATTCGGTCATTACTCACCGTCATCGACTTCATCTACCAGTCTTCGTAGGATGCGTTAGCGTTTTCAACGTAACGCATCATCAACGATCGGTGGTGGCTGGAAGCTGTCAGCGCCAAGAATCGGTATTGACAGCTTGGTTTTCCGAACGACCCCTCGTGGTTCGGCAAGGTCTGGAAGAGATGCGTTACGCCGAAAACGCTAACGCATCCTGCGCGGAAGCTGGTTGCTCAGGTTGAACACGATCTCGTCAGGGCCGACTGCAATATGCATCAGGGCGGCCCAACTAACGTTCAGGATCGAGCGCCGTACCTGATGGATGTGATGCAGGGGCAGAGGCGTCCTGTGCGTTCGCGCCTCAGCGGGCCTTCTGCCACCTGAAGGCGGGACACCAAACAGGTTTCCCCGCGAGGGTCGCGTCTTTGGGAAGGAAGCAGCGTGCGCCGAAGCGCCCGCTCCACCTGCAACACCGAGGTCTTCCGTCGCGCCGTTGATCCTTGTTGCGCGGCGCCCGGCCTTCGCTTATGATCCGGTACGCTTGCGCCTCATCGGATGAGTTCCTGCCTGGCAGAAACGCGATAGGCATTCCAACACAACTGGTAAGGAAAGAGAGGAAACCGCTTGCGAGCCTTTGACTATGCCGCACCCAAGAGTTTGAACGAAGCGGTCTCTCTCCTGAGTCGGAGGGGGGACCGTGCTCGAGTTCTCAGTGGGGGGACTGACCTGATCGTACAGGTCAGAGAAAAACGCCGCGACCTGGACCTGATGGTCGACGTCAAGAATATTCCCGAGCTGTCTGAAATCCGCTACGAGCCGGCGGCTGGACTGGCTCTGGGCGCCTCGGTAGCTTGCAGCCGAATTTACGAGCACCCGGTTGTGAGCCGCGTCTATCCTGGGCTTGTGGATGCTGCTTTTCTCATCGGCGGAATTCAGATTCAGAACCGGGCTTCGTTAGGCGGAAACCTCTGCAACGCTTCCCCGGCGGCTGACTCCATTCCCGCTCTGATTGCGCATCGGGCGATCTGTGTGATCGCGGGACCGAACGGAGGGCGGGAATTGCCGGTCGAACAGTTCTGCGTCGCGCCGGGCCGCAATGCGTTGCAAGCCGGCGAACTGCTAGTCTCGTTTCGTATTCCAGCTCCGCCGCCGCGGTTCGGAGCCAACTACATTCGTTTCATCCCTCGGAATGAAATGGATATCGCCGTCGTCGGATGTGGCGCGTCGTTGACTCTGAGGGAGGATCTGAAGACGATCGCTGAAGCCCGTGTGGCTCTGGGTGCGGTTGCTCCCACTCCTCTGCTGGTTGCAGAGGCCGCGTCTGCCTTGTCTGGCAGCGCCTTTTCTTCAGAGAGCGTCGATCGCGCAGCCATTGCCTGCCAGGCCGCGGCCCGGCCCATTACAGACATGCGGGGCACCGCCGAGTACCGGAGGCATCTTGTTGGTGTGCTCACCCGGCGTGCCCTGTTGAAAGCGTTCGAACGAGCTCAGGAGGCGGCCAATGCCAGATAAAGCGAGAGTCCGGGCCACGATCAACGGAGAACCCGCAGACTTCCTCTGTGAACCGCGCCAGAGCCTCTTGGAGGTGTTGCGCGAGGAACTGAAGCTGACCGGAACGAAAGAGGGTTGCAACAACGGAAACTGCGGCGCCTGCAACGTCCTCCTCAATGGACTTCTGGTGAACTCCTGCCTCGTGCTGGCTGTGGAAGCAGACGGTGCGAAGGTGGAGACGATCGAAGGGGTCATGGGGCCGCAGGGGCTGCATCCCTTGCAGACCGCTTTCTTGGAGAACGCCGCCTTGCAGTGCGGCATCTGCACACCTGGATTCATTGTTGCTGCCAAGGCCCTGTTGGAACGGAAGCCGAAGGCGACCGAAGCCGAGATTCGACATTGGTGCGCTGGGAACCTGTGCCGTTGCACCGGGTACGACAAGATTGTGCGTGCTGTTCTGGATGCTGAGACTCGGATGGGGGAGGGACAATAACGTGAGCCCGACTGAAACAAAGCAAGAGTACCAAGTGATCGGCAAACGGCCCGTCCGCCACGACGGCGTGGACAAGGTCACAGGACGGGCGGTCTACGGAGCCGATGTGCAGTTGCCCGGCATGCTTTATGGGAAGGTGCTCCGAAGCCCGCACGCGCACGCGCGGATCAAATCCATTCGAACGGACAAGGCAATGTCCCTTGAGGGAGTCAAGGCCGTCGTCACGGCTGCCGACCTTCCCGATCCGGAGGGCCGCACGGCCAACCTGGGAGAACTCGGCGATGTGCCTCTGCGGAACCTCACCCGGAATGTTCTCGCATCGGGAAAGGTGCTGTATCAAGGCCACGCGATCGCAGCGGTCGCGGCCACCAACCCTCACTTGGCCGAAGAAGCTTTGGATCTGATTGAAGTCGAGTATGAAGTCTTGCCGCCTGTGATGGACGTGTTGGAAGCGATGAAGAAGGATGCGCCGCTGCTGCACGAGGACCTCTGCACCATGGAGCTGGGAAAAAAAAGCGACCATCACAGCAACATTGCGTCTCATCAGACGTTTCGACGAGGCGACGTGAAAGCCGGCTTCGCGTCCGCCGATCATATCCTGGAGCACGAGTATCGCAGCGCAACCGTGCACCAAGGGTATATCGAGCCGCACGCGGCTACTGCGGTGTGGAGCGCCGACGGCCAGGTCACGCTGTGGTGCACCACGCAAGGGGCATTCTCCATGCGGGCCATGGTCCATCAGATTCTCGGCATCCCGGTGTCGAAATTGAAGGTCATCCCTACCGAAATCGGAGGCGGATTTGGCGGCAAGATCCCGTCGTACGGAGAGCCGGTGGCGGCGCTGCTGGCACGCAAGTCGCGCCGCCCGGTCAAAGTCGTCATGGATCGAACCGAAGTTTTCATGGGCACCGGCCCCACCTCGGCGTCTTACGTGAAGCTCAAGATGGGCGTGACTCGCGACGGGCGCATCGTTGCGGCCGAAGCCATGCTGGCCTTCGAAGGAGGCGCTTATCCAGGCGCCATCGTTGGTGCGGGAGGACTGTGCTTGCTGGCCCCCTACAACATCGAGAACCTGGTGATCGACATGTATGATGTGGTCGTCAACAAGCCGAAGACGGCCGCCTATCGCGCTCCCGGTGCTCCCAATGCCGAGCATGCCACCGAAGCCTTGATCGACGAGTTCTGCGAGCTGCTGAAGATGGACCCGCTGGAATTTCGCCTGAAGAACGCCTCCAAAGAAGGGGATGTCCAAGCGAACGACGTGCGCTTCCCGCGGATTGGCTGCATCGAAACGATCGAGGCGGCTCGCGCTTCCGATCACTACCGCTCCAAGCTCAACGGCCCCAACCGGGGCCGAGGCGTCGCCGCTGGATATTGGATGAACGCGGGGCTCACCTCAAGCGTGATGGCGCGCCTCAACGCGGACGGCACCGTGACCTTGAACGAAGGTTCGACAGACATCGGTGGAAGCCGCACGTCGATCGCGATGCAGCTGGCCGAGTCGTTTGGCATTCGTGCCGAAGACGTCAGCCCTTCTGTTGTCGATACCGACTCCGTCGGCTACACGGAAGTCACCGGAGGGAGCCGCGTCACTTTCGCAACCGGTTATGCAGCCTACGAAGCGGGTCAGGCGTTGCGCCGCCAGGTCGTCGAGCAGGCTGCCAAACTCTGGAAGGTAGAGCCCGAGCGCGTGCTTTTCGAAGGCGGCGTTCTCCGTGACCTTGACGATGCTGCCAAGAAGATCGGCCTGCCGGAGTTGGCCGAGACTTTGGCTCATCGCGGCGTCGACATTGGCGCCCGGATCACCGTCACCCCGCAAAAGGTCGGGGGAGTGTTTGGTGTTCACATCGCTGACGTCGAAGTCGACCCGGGAACCGGGAAAGTAACAATCCTCCGGTACACTGTCGTGCAGGACGTGGGCAAAGCGATCCATCCGAGCTATGTCGAGGGACAAATGCAGGGCGGTGCGGTTCAGGGCATCGGCTGGGCGTTGAACGAGGAATACGTTTATAACCAGGAAGGCAAGATGCTGAACGCCAGCTTTCTGGATTACCGGATGCCCACCAGCTTGGATTTGCCGATGATCGAAACGATCATCGTCGAAGTTCCAAATCCTGGCCATCCCTACGGCGTGCGTGGAGTCGGCGAGGTGCCGATCGTGCCTCCGCTTGCGACCGTCGCCAATGCGATTGCTCATGCCGTGAGCGTGCGGTTGTACGAAGTGCCGATGTCACCGCCGAGGGTTGTCAAGGCAATGCTCGCAAAGAAGTAACGATTGCGATGGCAGAATATCCGCAGGGCGAGCCAGCGAAGAGACAGGCACGACCCGCTGTTCGTTAAGAGCGTGGTTCGTCATTCACGCGAAAGCGGGAACCCAGACTGGCTGGGAGTTAGCAACCGCAGGCTTTGTGTTCTCGCCGCTCCCCGAACATGATTCGTCATCCGAGCGCAATCGACAGCCAATGATTGTCGACGTTCACTCACATTTGTCGACGCGCCAGCAATGGGGTCGTTTCTTCGTCGAGATGTTCGACAAAGGCGCCTCCGGCCACGGGTCGGTCGACTTGGAAGTCACCCCGGAACGGCACTGGCAAGCGATGGAGCCTGCGGCGCACGCCATCGTCTTCGGCATCAATTCTCACGCGCTTGCCATGCGCACGCCCGATGAGTGCATCGCCGAATACGCGGCGGCCCACCCTGGCAAGATCATCGGGTTTATGTCGGTCGATCCGAACAACCCGGATGCCCTGAGGCAGATGCAGCGTGGCGTCGATCTGGGGCTGCGTGGCATCAAGATGAGCCCTGTTTACCAGCACTACGATCCGAACGGCGAACTGGCCCAGCGCGTTCACGGCGCCGCCCAGGAAATGAGGCTTCCCATCCTCACCCATGCGGCCTTCCATTGCATCGCCAACACGCCCATGGAGTGGGCGAACCCGCTGCATTACGATCGTGTCGCGCGAGACTTTCCAAATCTCAAGATCATCCTCGCCCATGTCGGACTGCCTTGGTTCACAGATGCCATGGTCGTCATTCGCAAGCACCCTAACGTTTTTGCCGACATCTCCGGCGGCATTGCTCTGCGGCCGTGGTGGGGCTACCAGGCCCTGGCTTGCTGCTACGAAAACAGCGTCTGCCACAAGCTGCTCTTCGGCAGCGATTTCCCCATCTGCACTATCGAGCAGACCGCCGCTGCCTTGCGCTCCGTCAATCGCTTCGCTGCCGGCACTGGTATTCCAACCATACCCAGTGAGGTCATCGAAGGCATCATCCATCGCGATTCCCTCGCACTCCTCGGTTTGGCGTGAGTCCCGGGTCAGGAGCTGCGACCGCACATACCGCGTTGTCCGGTGCGTTTCCCCTGCAAAGACGGCTCTATAAGATAGCTTAGTTGCGACCCGGCTGATCTAGCCCTGATGGAGCTCTCATTTCTCACCAACAGGAGACAACCACCACACCCTGTTTGCTTGGAAGGCGGTTCGCCAGGTGGAGACGCCTAGCCTGCAGGCTTCCAGAGGCGTTATTGGTGAGAAATCCGAGCTATACACACGGACATAAGTATAATGCGAATAGAATCGCTTAAATCGCACACAGCCTGCGGACCGTCTCGTGGCCAAGCTTCCACTGCTCGAATTGTGCCTCTAGGGCTTGGACCACTTCGTTGAGGTGAGCGAAGTATTGATCGTGAATACACAGCTTGCGGGTCAGTTTCCAGACCCGCTCAATCGGATTCAGATCGGGACTGTAGGGCGGAAGATAGTTCAGATGAAACCCCTCATCGTGAGCCTGACGCCAGTCCCGATGCAACTTGGCATGGTGGTAA
>VFZK01000011.1 GCA_016871215.1 Acidimicrobiia bacterium
CCCCATTCTTCACCACCGGTACCGCCCCTCGCTTCGGCTTCTGATACGCCCAATGATCGCTCCCATGCCGCAGCGTGACCCCCTGCGTCACCTCCACCGGGACCGTCAGCGTCCCATCGTAGGGAGCCCCAGCGTTGATCCAAGCCACCACCTGCTCAATCACCTCTTCCCCTAGCTTCGGCCCCTTATATGGCATCCCCGGCTCGTGCTCGTGCCGGATCTTCTTCACCAGCAAACTATTGGCCGCATCTCCTGCTACCACTACCGCTCCATTGTCACTACCCTGCAGCAGCGTCTCCCGGCTCACCAGGCTCAGTCCCGCCTGCTTGAACTTGCCGCCATGACAGTTCAAACACAGGTTCTCCAATACCGGCCGCACCTTCTCCCCAAATAACCGCTCTCCGCCTTGTTTTCCCCCGGTTCCCCCCGCTTGCACCTTACCCGTCCCCAACCCTGCGGCCGTTGTGGTCGGCCCAATTGGTTCCGCCGTATCAAACGGAGCCCCGCCATCGATCCACGTCGCCAGCTGAGCAATCAGCACAGCGGGCAGCTTGTCCAACTTGTAGGGCATCGCCGGCTCCTGCTCGTGTGCCACCAGCTTGTACAGCAGGCTCGCTTCTGCGTTGCCTCGGACGATCGAAGGACCGCTGTCACCCCCTTTTAGTAATCCTTCACGGCTCGACAAATCCAACCCACCCTTCTTCACCTCTCCGTTATGACACCCCTGGCAGTGTTCCACTAGCATCGGATGAATCTGAGTGCTGTAGAACTGACTATCAGGCAAGGTCCTTTGAGCGGAACGGGCATGTTCAGGACCTATTCCCGTCAAGATCAGCAGGCCAAGGAAAAACCTTCCAGCCCAAAACCCTATTGCCGGACAGCTTCTCGCGACCGATTTCAGACCCGGAAAGCAGAGGAGTACTTGATGGGACATAATTCGACCCCGTTGTCAGCAAGGAGAGATGAAGGGTTTCCTATCCAAACCTCGGAGGAGCGGAACACTCCTCCCGAATTATACAGAGCTACGCGCTCTTTGATGTCACATTTTCTTTATTCTGAAAATGATCTTCATGAGGAAGAAAGTCTAGACTGATTTCTGGATGCCATGCAGCGGAAGCCGCGATCACATTTGGCGCCGCTGGTCTCCGAATTCGTCACAGCTAGGTTACTCCACTCGTTCGATTCGCAACCGCTGAGGGCCGTCCGTGCGGACGCGACGGCAGGCTTTCGCAAAATCGCACCAATCGTATTTCCAGTCACCTGGGATGCGGGCAAAGAGACTGGCGTAGGTCGGCACGCCTTCAGGCCCACGCAAAACGACCCCGCGGTTGTAGACGATGCAGATCTCAGCGGCCTGACTCTTGCCACTTGTGACGCTGCCTCCCGGATCAAAGAAGTAGAAGATCTCTCCCGGCAAGGGAATCTGGGTTTGGCTTTCAAGGGGGGCAGCTTCCGGGTTATCCAACAGAATGAAGACTTCGGCACCTGAGAACTGGCCATGGACCGTGCGGTTCTCCAACGGTAGTCGTTCCCAAATGAAGCGGCAAACTCCCGGAGATTCATCGTCAAGCATTTCTGCGATGACGGATTCTCCTGTTGTGAGAAAGGTCAGGCGAATCTGTCGGCGTTTAATCATCATCTATTCCTCGACACGCCAGCGACGGAGCGTGTCCCAATCAAGTTGAACCCCAAGTCCGGGTCCTTCCGGCGGGTAGAGCATCCCACGCTCGATGCGGGGCCCAGGTGCAACAACATCGTTCTCATATCGAAGTGGTCCGAAGGTTTCGCATGGATAGGGTAGGTCGGAAACTGCTACCCCGAGGTGGGCGGCGGCAGCCGTGCCAATGCCCAATTCGGCTTGACTGCCAATGATGCATGGGATGTCAAGAGCGCTCGCAAAAGCAAAAATCTGAGCTGCTGCTGTCAAACCGCCTGCCTCGCAGACGTACACATTAAACACGTCTGCAGCTTGAGCCCTGGCCACTTCATAGGCATCCTGGAGTGTTTGCAGGCTTTCATCGGCCATGATGGGGATGGTCGAGTTCTGACGCAACAGGCGCATCCCATCCAAGTTCAACCGGCTGAGAGGCTGTTCGATCCACGAGATTGTTCCTTCAGCCGCCAACGCCCGAATGGCGGCAGCAGCCTGGGGAACAGAGCGCCAGCTCATGTTTGCATCCAGTCTCAATGGGACGTCTTTGCCGATTGCCTGAGCGACCGCTCGGACAGCCTCCACGTCGTCGGCGAGCCTACGACCAACCTTGAGCTTGATGGCCTGAAAACCCGTTGCCAGACCCACTGTAGCGTCATCCGCCATCTCGTGGGGCGACTTCTGGTAAATTCCCCACGCCAAGGGCACACATTCCCGGGCCTTGCCTCCCAGGAGCTGATACACCGGCACCCCTAGAGCTCGGCCCGCCAGATCAAGCAAAGCCATTTCAAAAGCAGCCCGCAAATAAGGAGCACTGAGCTCACCCATTAGCGTGCTATCAATAACGCGCAGTACCTGTGGCAAGGCGAGTGGATCAAGACCGATCAAGCGTGGAGCCAGCAAACTCCGGGCGGCATGGCAGAGAGAAAAACCAATCCTCGGTGAAGTGATTGAAATTTCACCTAACCCCTCGCAGCCGTCATCCGCGAGTATGCGGACTACACCAAATTCCGAAGCTGTCACTGGATTGGAAAAGTTACCGGCGCGAGCTGCCTCTTTGCGAGGGGCACGGATGGGGAAAACCTCAATTTTGTCTATTTTCAGATGATTCATTGTTCGATTATAGCCAACGAGCATCATCAATTGAGCTGCTAAGCTGCCGGTTGGCCCGGCTTGGAACGCCGTTCTCTAAGGATTTCAATTTGCCGTAGAGTTTTACCAAATACGAAAAATGTGCTTGGAATGATAGACGCCGCTGCTATACTTTGTCAACCATTCTTGGCCATTCTTGGGCGTGTTCCAACGGATGACCACGTCGTTTGCGGTGGTCGTGGGTAGTGGACGCGACGAAAAGCCCACGGCCACCACAAGGCGCTGACCGTGGCTGCCAAAACGAGAATAAAATTCGTAACGTCGAACAAAACAGTCTAGGCAAGGGCCGCCGCCCTTGAGATCCCGGCAGGGGTAGCCACCATCACTGCGCGGTTTGCGGTAGTCGTGGGCCTGGGTTTGTTAGTGGAAGTCGCGGGCCGATTTCCAATCTCAATCCCAGCTGAGGAGCTGACTTCATGCAGCGTATTACGCGAGACAAAATCACCTATGTCCTTGATCGACGTCTGCCCCCTGTAGCTCGTGTTCAGCCGGGAGAAACCTTCGTTGTTGAGACTGAAGACTCCCGAGGAGGACGGACACGGACTCCCGAGACGACAACGCCGGAATTCCTCTTGGCCATGAAGAAGCAGGGCTACTATGGGAACCCAGTCACTGGCCCGATCTACATTGAAGGTGCAGAGCCCGGTGACACTCTAGCGGTTCACATCCGTGACCAGGAATGTGACAACCTCGGCTATCAGGGCTATTGGCCTTCCTTATTCCATCTGGAGGATTTTTTTGACAAACCGAGCACGGTCCTGCGCGAAATCCGTGATGGCAAAGTCATCTTCGACGACGAAATTCAGATTCCTGTACGACCCTGCATCGGTACTATTGGCACAACTCCGCCGTTAGAAGCAGTTCTCTCAGGGGGCATGGGACGCCATGGAGGTAATCTTGATACGGAGGAAGTGTGCGCCGGCAGCACGATTTACTTGCCGGTCTACGTGGATGGGGCCTTGCTCGGTCTGGGGGACTGCCACGCGATTCAGAGCGACGGAGAAATCAATGAAGTCGAGATGCGCAGTGTGATTACGCTGAGCTGCGACGTCATGAAAGGCCGAAGTCCGGTGATGTCTTGGCCCCGAATCGAAACGTCGGAACTACTGGTGACTGTAGCACTGGCTTCCCCTCTGGAAGAGGCGCTGCGCCTGGCGTTGCGCGACATGATTCTCTGGATGGAAGAGCTTACGGGTATGAGCAAGCACGATGCGTATCTGCTGGTAGGTTTGGTTGGCCATGCCCGACCCGGACAAGCTCAGGTCAGTCTTTTCTCCATGCGTTGTCAAATGCCGAAGGCGTTTCTGCCCAAACGTCGATCTTGAATCAATACCTGGTAGGGCGCGAAGTCTGCCTGGCGGCCTCACTCGAACTGCAGGGACGGGTGGCGTTGCACGTGGCTGCCAGTTCGCTGATTGGAACACGCTAGCTGACAATCTAAGGATGAGCCTAGAGCCTTCTTCAAGAGAACAAGAGATTGCTGAGTTGTCTGAAGTCATCCGTCGAAGACCGGACGATGCTGAGGCCTACCACCAGCGAGGATCGGTCTTTCACCGCTCCAACGAAAATCTAAAGGCACTCCAAGATTACGACACTGCGATCCGTCTCAATCCGAGGTTTGCTGTGGCCTACAGAAACCGTGCTGTGGCCTACGAGGCTTTGGGACAGCTAGATCGGGCATTGGCTGACTATAGCGCCGCCATCACATACGATCCACAGGAAGCCCTTGCTTATATCAATCGAGCGGCACTCTATGAACGATTGGGAGAGCGCCAGAAAGCCGACGACGACTATCAAACGGTAATTCGATTTCTCAGCGAATCCATTGAAGGTGACTCATCGCAGGGCCACCTGTTTACCTTTCGGGGCGCGGCGTACAATTTCTCGGGCCAATTGGAGAAGGCGATTGCCGATCTTGACGTCGCGATTCGACTCGATCCCCACTATTCCAAGTCCTATCGTCATCGAGGCGAGGTCTTGTACAAGCAGGGCCGGTATTCTGAGGCTCTCGCCGATCTGAACACGGCGTTAGCTATGGACCCTCAGAATCCTGTAATTCTCGGCCTGCGTGCGAAAGTCATGGACCATAAATGAGGCGTCACCGCATATCGCTATCTTTCCTTCCGCCCTTTCCACAATGCTGGTTGTTGGAGTTCTATTAAAGACTACCGAATATAGTGACCGTGGGTCGGAACGGCTTGTGGCTGCACAACGTGTTGTCGTGCAGACCTGCGTTTGTGGCAGGTCTGCGGCTTGGAATTGGGCAGTGTGCGCCGTCCGAACAGAAAAGCCGCAGAGGCCTGGTAAGCCAGGTCATGACGATTACTTTCCTTGCGATTCTCATTTATTTCCTTGGGCTGGCGTCCCCAGTTGAAGCGCAGCAGGCGGCACTGCAGGGCACCCGTGTCCTTACGCTGGAAGGCGATCTTTCCTTGCAGATGCGCGAGGGTATTGACAAGTTCCTCCTCCACGAGCTTGAGCGTTCGATCGAAGAACGGCAGAAACTCTGGAAACGAGACTATTCTTCGTTGCAGGCCTATCAAAAGTCAGTGGAGCCCAACCGGGCGCGCTTTCGCAAATACGTGGGTGCTGTAGACCATCGGCTTCCGGTGACTGCCCTCGAGTACTCAAGCACCACCTTAGTGCCTGCGAAGGTTTCCGAGGCCGAAAGCTATGCAATCTACGCAATACGCTGGCCCGTTCTGGAAGGTGTGTTTGGCGAAGGGTTGCTACTCCAGCCCAAGCGAAGACCATTGGCCCGGGTTGTCGCGATTCCGGATGCCGACCAGACCCCGGAGATGCTAGTCGGATTGGCACCTGGGACTGGGGCAGAAAACCAGTTTGCCAGGCGCTTGGTGGAGAATGGTTGTCAGGTGGTTGTTCCCGTTTTGACGGATCGCAAGGACACATGGTCGGGGAATGAGAAAATTTGGATGACGAATCAGCCGCATCGGGAGTGGGTTTATCGCCAGGCTTACCAGATGGGACGGCATGTTATCGGTTATGAAATTCAAAAGGTGCTCGGGGTTGTTGACTGGTTTGTGCATGACTCAGCAGGCGTCAAATCCCAAATCCTCGTCGCGGGTTACGCAGAGGGCGGGTTGCTTGCGTTCTACAGCGCGGCACTCGACACACGAATCGATGCCGTTCTGGTTAGCGGATATTTCGATTCGCGCCAGCAAGTGTGGGAGGAGCCGATCTATCGAAACGTCTTCGGTCTGCTGCACGAATTCGGGGATGCTGAACTTGCAGGGTTAATCACTCCGCGAAGAATGATTGTTGAACACAGCCAGGTACCCACGATTGATGGTCCCCCAAAGGCAAGAGAGGGCCGAAGGGACGTTGCCGCCCCAGGCAAACTTCAAACTCCTAAACTCGACTCAGTCCGCCGTGAAGTCTCTCGATCAATCTCTCTCTTCCCGCAGGATTCTCGTTCCCATGAATCACTGAAGTTGATCGCACGCGAAGGCGCAGCGACCGTTGGACCTGGGTCCGATGAGGCCCTGAAAGACCTCCTGCACGGCCCCAACGCAACGAAGATGCGGTTGAAGCCTTCCGGCAAGCTTCCGATCGATCTCCGCAAGAACTTTGACCCCGCCGTTCGTCAGAAGCGGCAACTGGAAGAGTTGTTGGCATATACCGGAAGTCTGCTACGCCGGTCCGGAAAGGTACGACAGGAGTTCTGGAACCAGGCAAAACCTACCTCTGTCATTGAGTGGGAATCTACCTCTCAGCCGTATCGAGACTATCTGTGGGATGAAGTATTCGGCCGGTTTCCAAAAGCGACTATTCCCGCGAACCCACGGGCCCGACCTATTGCTGACAATGCCAAGTGGGCTGGCTACGAGGTTGTCCTGGATGTTTATCCCGGTGTAATCGCTTGGGGAATCCTTCTCGTGCCCAAGGATATCAAGGATGGCGAACGTCGTCCGGTCGTCGTGTGCCAACATGGACTTGAAGGCCAGCCTTTGGATGTGATCACCGACGATCCCAAGAGTCGCGCATTTCAAGTCTACAAGTCATTCGCTGCCAGATTGGCTGAGCGTGGATTCGTCACCTTTGCTCCCCACAACTTCTACCGGGGTGCGAACGCATTCCGACAGATGCAGCGCAAGGCTAACCCACTCAAGAAGACACTATGGGCGATCACGGCTGTTCAACATGAGCGAATTCTGGATTGGTTGAGCACCCTGCCTTTTGTAGATCCGAAAAGGATGGGCTTTTATGGGCTCTCTTACGGGGGCAATACAGCCGTGCGAGTACCGACCTTGTTGGATCGTTATGCCGTCGTGATTTCTTCTGGCGACTTCAACGAGTGGATTACGAAGAATGTTTCCGTCGAAGATCGTTACAGCTTCATGTTCTACGGCGCTTACGAGGTTTTTGAATTCAATCTCGGACATACCTTTAATCATGGAGACCTCGCAGGGTTGATCGCACCCCGACCCTTCATGGTTGAGCGCGGTCACCTCGACGAGGTCGCCCCTGACGAGTGGGTTGCCGCGGAGTATGCCCGCGTCCGACGCCTATACGATTGGATAGGGATTCCGGAACTGACGCAGATTGAGTTCTTTAATGGACCTCACACGATCAACGGCGTAGAGACCTTCGAGTTTCTCCACAAACACCTTCAGTGGCCGAAGGAGAGACCCTGATGCTGAGCCTGCAGGGGCTTTCCATCCTCTTGCTGTCAGGATTGAACAGAACTTTGAGACTTCCTCGTGAGGGGTAACGTCCTTTGCTAGATCCCGGTTCCTGCATTTCCCGCCGTCATTTTCTGGGAGGAGTTTTGAGTGCGGCCGCCTCCAGTTACACACCTGACCGAGCATTGAGTTCGCAGTCGCAAGTCACACCACGCAGACAGGACCGAGCTCTCGTCGCGATTACACTCGATTTGGAGATGAGCAGGAATTTCCCGACCTGGGAGCAAACTCACTGGGATTACCAAAAGGGCGACTTGGATGAAGACAGCAAAAGGTACGCGTTGGGAGCGTCGCGGCGCATCAAGGAGAATGGCGGAGTGGCCCATCTCTTTGCAGTGGGGCGTGTGTTCGAGCAAGAGGATATCAACTGGTTGCGCGAAATTGTTCAAGCTGGGCATTCCGTGGGCAATCACACTTACGATCATGTCAACGTTAAGGCAACAAGACCGGAAGACATCCAGTTTCGTTTCCGAAGAGCCCCTTGGCTGATTCAGGGGAAGGAAGTTCGGGAGGTCATCGCCGACAACATAAGGTTGACGAACCTGGCGCTCAAGACTCGGCTAGGGATCTCTCCGGTTGGATTCCGGACCCCAGGTGGGTTTCCAAATGGGATCAGCGACCGTTCTGACCTGCAACGCCTGTTGCTTTCATTGGGTTTTGATTGGGTCAGTAGCCAGTATCCGTCGCACCCCATGAGCCCAGCGGGTCAGGAGCCCTCCCGAGAAGTGATTGAGGGCATTGTGAAGGCTCAAGAATTGTCCCAACCCTTTGTCTATCCGAGCGGTCTGGTTGAGATTCCGATGAGCCCCATCAGTGATATCAATGCGTTTAGGAACGGCCGCTGGAGGCTCCCGTTTTTCCTCGATGCGATTCGAGAAGCGGTGCGATGGTCTATTGAACACCGAGCCGTGTTCGACTTCTTGTCGCACCCGTCATGTTTGGGAGTTGTCGATCCACAATTTGAGACGATTGATCTCATTTGCCGTTTGGTGCGAGACGCGGGTCAGCGTGCTGCCATTGTCGATCTGAAAACAATCGCAAGTGCAGGTGTCGGCAAGACGGAAAGGTGAGCGAAGACGGGTCCGTACAAGTCTCTGTGACGCGCAGTTCAGCCACCCACTCGAGAAGCACGATGCGACGCGGTTACTCTAACTATTGCAGGCTCGCGATTTGGGCAGGCCTCATGAGTTTGGCGATGAGTTGTTCAGATCCAAGGAAGGTATCAAGTCCTGAGGACGACTTGAAGCGGAACAAGGCCTATTCTGCTGAAGAGGCAGTGAGACGAATGAAGGTGGCCGATGGTTTTGTCGTTACACCTTTCGCCACCGAACAAATGATTACACAACCGGTTGCTATCGAATTCGATGATCGGGGACGACTGTGGGTGATTCAGTACATCCAGTATCCAAACCCAGCAGGCCTCAACCGAGTCAAAGTGGATCGTTACTCGAGAACCCTTTACGATCAGGTTCCAAAGCCGCCACCGTTCGGGCCAAAGGGAGCCGACCGAATCACCATCCTTGAAGACAGCAATGGCGACGGACGGGCCGACAAAGCAAAAGATTTCATCACCGGCCTTAGTCTTGCCTCGGGCCTGGCCTTCGGTTACGGTGGTGTCTTTGTCCTACAGGCTCCCTATCTGCTCTTCTATCCCGACCAGAACCAGGATGATGTTCCGGATTCAAATCCGCAGGTTCTACTTTCTGGATTTGGTATGGAGGATGCACATTCCGTGGCCAATTCGTTGACTTGGGGCCCTGACGGCTGGCTCTACGGGACACAAGGAAGCACAGTCACCGCCCACATCGATGGGATTACTTTCCAACAGGGTGTCTGGCGTTACCATCCGCTCACAAGAAAGTTTGAGCTCTTTTGTGAAGGGGGTGGTAACACCTGGGGACTCGATTTCGACGCCCACGGCAACCTGTTTGCGAGTACCAATGTAGGCGGCTATACGATGATCCACGGCGTTCAAGGCGGCTACTACTGGAAGAATTTCGGTAAACATGGTCCCCTCCAAAACCCATACACGTTTGGTTTCTTCCAGCATGTTCCCTATGAGAACTTTCATGGTCGGCACGTCACGGTGGGAGGCATTGTCTATCAAGGGGACTCTTTCCCCAACGGTTTTCGAGGCAAATATATCGCCGCCAACCTTCTATCTCATGCGGTCTACTGGCATCATGTCACACCCAGCGGATCCTCCTTCAGTTCCAGCCATGCCGGAGAGTTGTTGGAAGCCAACGACAATTGGTTCGCGCCGTCCGATCTGACGATGGGGCCAGAGGGTTCCGTTTACGTTGCTGACTGGCATGATAAGAGAACAGCTCACCCGGATCCGGATGCTGAGTGGGACCGCAGCAACGGCCGTATCTACAGGATTTCGGTTCAAGAAATGCGGAACATCGGGTCGTCGGACCTTAGAGCCAGTTCGAGTGAGGAACTGGTCTCGATGCTGGCCCATTCCAATGATTGGTTTGTTCGCCGCGCCCGACGCATTCTGGCAGAGCGCCGCGATAGGACGGTGGTCGCTAGTCTTCGTCGAATGGTTTTGAATCACGGAAACGGTTCTCTCGCCCTTCAGGCTCTATGGGCTTTGCACGGCATAGAGGGAGTCGACGATTCCTTGGCCGCAGAACTCTTGGCCCACCCGAGTGAGGACGTTCGTCTTTGGACGATCCGGCTTCTGGGCGACGCGGGAAAAATCTCTGAATCCTTGTCAAAGCAGCTCACGCTTCTAGCTCACTCAGATCCGAGCGCCAGGGTCCGAAGTCAGCTGGCTTCGACTTCCAAGAGACTTCCTGGAAGGCATGCCTTGCCAATCTCCCATCAATTACTGTTGCATGAAGAAGACAGGAAGGACCCCCACATTCCGCTTTTGTTGTGGTGGGTTGTTGAGGACAAGGCAATTTCGAATCGCGAGACAGTGCTGAAGCTCTTTGCGTCTCCCAAAATTTGGGAAATTGCCTTGTGTCGAGAGACCGTGCTCCCACGTCTCATGCAACGCTATGCCTCAGAAGCCAATGAAACCGGCTTTGCAGCTTGTGCTCGATTGTTGGCTGTCACGAACAGATCAGAGGAACGACAGACAATGCTTTCAGCTTTGGGGCAAGGTTTGCAAGGGCGTCAACTGAAGAAGGTACCCGAAGATCTGAGGAAGCAGCTCGGCCGTTTTTGGAAACACGATACGACGGATGAGGCTCTGATTCGCGTGCTTGCGGCGTTTGGGGATCGAACCGCCTTGCAGCGGGCCGTGAATTTGGTCAGAGATTCCAGAGTTCCCGAAGATATCCGGCTCTCCATGCTCAGAATCATTGGTGAATCTGGATACGATAGGTGTGCCTCGGAACTCCTTAACCTGGTCGACGACAGGGAACCAGAGCCCCTTCAAGTTGCGGTCATCGAAGCGATGCTCCGGTTCACGGGAGACCAGATCGGCAAAGAAGTCTTGGCGAGGTACGCAAGAATGACGGAATCTCTGCAGGCGAAAGCGAGGAGCCTGTTGTTCAGTCGCAGCGTTTGGGCTTTGCCGTTCCTGAGAGAAATGAAACAAGGGAAATATCAGGCAAAAGAAGTACCGATCGAAGAAGTAAGACGTCTTGCGCTTTTGCAAGACGAAGAGGTCAATGCCTTGGTCAGAGGGCTTTGGGGAAACGTGCACGCCGGCACGCCAGAGGAAAAACTGGCTGAGGTTCGTAGATTCAACAATGACCTACGGGCTGCCAGAGGGAATCCAGATGAGGGACGAGTTCTCTTCGACAAACATTGCGGCAAATGTCACCGTCTCTTTGGCAAAGGAAGGGAGATTGGTCCAGATCTGACATACGTCGATCGCAAAGACACTCAGTTCTTGCTCACAAACATTGTCGATCCTAGCTCCACAGTACGGAAGGAATATACGAGTTATATTGTCCGGACGCACAATGGCCGAATACTGACGGGTCTACTCGTTGAACAAACACCAACGACTCTGACTATCCAAGATGAAAATGAGCGAACGACTGTCGCCCGTGATGATGTCGTCCTCCTGAAGGAATCCTCGCTTTCCCCGATGCCCGAGAAGATTCTGAATGACCTAAGTCCTCATCAGCGACGTGATCTTTTCAGCTATCTTCAAAGTGACGCTGCGCGGTGATTCCGAACAAGCCGGACCTCTTCTCCGGCAGGGGCCGCAACGAAAATCATGACCAAAGTCTCTCACAGAGAATCATTTCTTGGAGGGTTCCTGTTTGTTTTTCTGGATCTCCTCGATATATTTGGTCAAACAATTGATGTCAATCTGTCCGAAGGGTTCGCTGAGCGGTTGCCGAAAGACTTTGCCCCAGATGGGCATTTCTCTCGTACCGTGGGGACCGACTACTTTCTCTCCAGAAATGGCATTGGTGACCTCGATCGTCGGAAACTTTTGACCTGGTGACTGAATGGTGGTCAGGTCTGGTGGTGCGACTTTCAGTGTCTTGGCGGCTGGGCCGTTTCCCTTGGCGTCGATACCGTGACACGCTGCGCAGTGCTGTTTGAAGAGCTTGCTGCCCTTTTCTACAGCAGATTTGTTCTGAGCCACGATGACCTGAGCCGAGAAGAGAATGAAACCAAGGTAGAGAAGCGCTCCAGCAATAGCACCGCTTTTGGCAACCTGAATTGCTCTTAGAATCATAACGCCTCCGTTCCGCTGGGTCTCCAGCCACACATTGGGAAATTAGCAATGAGAAAGCACGCGCCCGACCAAAGTTCTTTCCGGTCGGATGGCTGAAAAGTTGGCGTAGACCGGTTGGGATGGGTTCAGCCATTAGGCCAAATCACCCGTTTTAGGCGGTCGAATGCCCCAGTGACACCGGTCAGAGGGCATTCGTCGCCTTAGAAGGTCCTCATGGGATGATCACGGGCAGCGATTGGTCGGGGTGTTGAATCTTACCGAAGGGAATTCGTCGATTTCAGTATTTCGTCGATATCTTTAAAATCCAAGAAAACGATCGCATATCGATTTTCACGCATGTATAATCCGCCCGAAATCGCGCTGAACCACGAACGTACTTTGCCGGATGATTGCACTCAGGCTTTGAACTTCAGGAGAACTCAATATGATCGTCGATTGTCATTCGCACGTCATCTGGTATCCAGACCATATCGGTGAACGCACCGCTGAGGAAGCCCTAGCCTCCAAGTTAGTCAAACTCAAACGCTCGGGTGGGGAGGCGTACAAAGCAAGATTGGACAAGCACTCCTATGATGCCAAGCCTGAGGACCACTGGAAGGCGGCGGGAACGGCAGACAAGGTGATTGTCTTTGGCCTGCAGGCAAAGGCGGTCGACATTTGGGTACCGAATGAAGTCGTTGCGGACTATGTCAAGCAACATCCCGAGAAGCTGGAAGGTTGGGCGTCTGTTGACCCGAATGAGCCAGACTGTGTCGAGCAATTCGAGCACTGTATTAAGAGCTTAGGTCTAAAGGGCCTGAAACTCGGTCCCGTTTACCAGCACTTCGATCCACAGGACCGGAAACATTGGCCTCTGTTCAAGAAATGCCAGCAACTGGGCCTTCCCATCATGTGGCATCAGGGAACTACGTTCCCTAGCCGCGCCAAGCTAAACTGGGGATTGCCCCTTCAACTTGAAGATATTGCAATGGACTTTCCGGATTTGAAAATGATCATCGCTCACCTGGGTCACCCATGGGAGGAGGATATGGTGGTCCTCATCCGCAAGTGCCCCAATGTGTACACGGATATCAGCGCAGTGCACTACCGCCCCTGGCGCTACTGGCAAGCGATGGTTACGGCGGTTGAATACGGAGTTGAACACAAGATCCTCGTGGCATCAGATTTTCCCTCTGCTACCATCGATAACGTCATTACAGGTCTGCGCAACATCAACAAGATCGTGGAAGGGACACATCTGCCGCAGATTTCCAAGGAAATCCAGGATCTGATCATCTACGAAAACTGGAAGGCGTTCTTTCCACAATGGGCCTGACAAACGCTAAAGAGAGCGGATCTCCATTGGTACTGCCGCCGGCCTTGGGTGTGATGCTGTTGATCTTACGAGGCTCTCCTGTGGATGACACGATCTCGTCTTTACCTATCTGCCGAACCTTATCCGCACTGGGATCGATCCTGAGATATATACTTCCTACGCTGGGGCGTGTCCGGGTTCTTGTCGGCGACGACGGCAGGGGGATGCTGACTCCCGTGATTCATCAACTTTTGAGGACATCGTGGCACTATCACCAGAACGACTAGAACACGTCATGCAGCTACACCGGCAAGTGCCGGTGATCGATTGCCACAATGATAGCCTCCAAGCGGTTCTACAAGGCGACCCGCGATATAACCCGCTGAGACATCGCCCTGCCAAACCACGGAGGCTTTGGCAGAGAGGCGAGTCTGGTCATTGGGACTTTCCGCGCGCTTTGGAGGCTGGGCAGACAGGACAGATGACCAACCTGCTCGTGCCGTGGCGGAAAGACGGAACATATATCAAATCAATTCTAAAGGCTTACCGTCACTTGGAGCTGGATCTGGTTGCCGCACCTAGCATGGCGCTGCTCGCCACAACAGCGGCAGACATCGAACGTGCCCATCGCGAGCGCAAGGTGGCAGTACTGCTGACGATTGAGGGTGGGGAGGGCATTGAAGGTGACCTAGATCTGTTGCATGTGTATCATCAGTTGGGTGTGCGCAGCATGGGTCTCACCTGGATGTACCGCAACGCTATAGCCGAGGGCAACTGGGAGGACACAGGAGCTGGCTTGAGCAACTTCGGACGGCAGGTCGTGTCCGAAATGAATCAGTTGCACATGTTGGTGGATGTGGCGCATGCAACCGAGCGGACTTTCTGGGATACGCTGGAAACCTCCACTGCGACGGTCATCTGCTCTCATACCTCCTGCCGCGCGCTGGTGAAGGATTTTCACACTCACGTTCCCAGCCGCTACCTCAGCGACGAGCAAATGAAGGCACTGGCAGCGCAGGGTGGCGTCCTCGGCATCTTCTTCTCAGCGAATCGCGAGCTGGATGACGATACTGCCGACGCAACCGCACTGGCTCGCTTCATTGCCCATGCGGCATCGCTTTGTGGAGTGGAGCATGTCGGACTTGGATCGGATTTTGATGGTGGCTTTCCACCGCATGGCTTGGAAGACATTCGTGGACTGCCGAACTTGACCAGCGCGCTGATTGACCTTGGCTTCACCGATGCGGAACTGCGTGGCATTCTCGGCGGCAACTGGTTACGTGTTTTTCGTGAGGTATTGGGAGGTTGAGATTGCTGGGGTCAGACGTTCGGCGACTCAAACTGGAATCGACGAAGATCAATCGCGGTCCCCTATTCGCTTAAAGGATTCGTCCCATGACGGTGTCGATCCATCGATCGTGAACTTACCCCCGTAACCCAACAGCCCGGAATTGGAGAGCCTGATGCCTAAGCAGGTCACGGTTCCGCCCCATACGATGTTCACTGTGAGGAACGGGCACCCATCGAGCGCCCTCTGGGGGACTTCGACCTCCTGGTCCGTGCAGAAGTAGGAGCCATTCAACGGTTACGGCTTCAGGATTGGTCCCACAATCGGTAAGGTTATGGCAGAAGAGATTGTGGAGGGTGAATGTCGAACGGTAGACCTCAAGAAGTTCAAGCTATCCCGCTTTGAGAAAGGGGAATTGTTTTCACGCGGCCTATGGAGGCAATCGCGCCTAGCCGGGCGGAGCAGGCGACGCTACCGCGGCTACTACCTGCAGGGATGAGATTGGTGGAGATTCGTCCGGCAGTTTGTCTGTGAGCCGATGACGGCAGCAGCGTGAGTCCGATTGCTGCTTTCCTGAGGACTCCGTCTTGCTTGCAGAAGAGGGGCCTCACTGCTAACCAGTGAGTTGAGCGAGCAGCTTCAAACTCTCCGTTACAGCGATACCAGCAGCTTCTGGGGAGAATGGCGTCATCCACACCTCGTATCCGCCTTCTTCATAAGCACCGGCGACCGGGAGGTAAAGTTCGACTCCATTGCTGTAGCCAGAAACGAAGGTGGCTTGAAACGGGGATCGCGATTTGATTTCAACCCCGATCTCGGCGAACGGCTCAACAGGCATGGCCACCAACGCAACCGGCCCGATGCGGATCGCTTGGAATTCCAGTGGAATGCAATCAGTCTCGGCGCGCTTCCGTGCCAGCATCAGGTCCATAGAGGCTCTTCGAACCAAACGGTTGGCTTCTCGTATCTCTTGGGCGGGAGCCTTCTGCTCGCGAAGTTCAGCGAGTCGTATTCTGAAACGTTTGACTTCAGCCACCTCCTCGTCGCGAACGGGCCCGCGTTTCCAGACCGGTAAGTCGACCTGATGCCCGACGCATTTCACAGGTATCTCGGGACCCTCCATTAGAATGCTGTCCGCAACCCCCATCGTCCACGAGGACTCCACGGTTCTAACAACCTCGAGGCGACTCGGTCGCGTTTCAACTCGATCCGCAACTCGCGCGGCTTCCAGTCCGATCCGGCGGCCTACCCATCGGCTGTCTTGAACCTTGTTCGAATAGTCGCAGATCGTGTTCTGGTTGCCTGCAGCGCCTTGGAGGAACAAACAGGTCGCGCCTGTGAGATCTTCAACCGTTCTACGGAGTGTGCCTGGATAGTCTGGCGACACGAGTCGATTGTCCCACGCCAGGATCGTCGGATGCGCAGCATAGTTTACGACGACGGCAATCGGAGATCCTTTCTCGTCGTCAATCCGAATCACACCGACTTCATGATCCGCAAACCCAGCCGGATTCGGCGCCAGTATTGGCCTCTTGGGTTGCCAGGGAAGCCGCCGATTCGTGTTGACTGCGCAGTCTCCCTTACCCCAGCCAAGAAAGGCCGGAGCTAGCTTACGGTGTGCTTCCAAGCAGGTTCCGGCAAGACGATCGGTCAGGCTCCTGACATAGGGGTCGATCATCTCCGCGCCCGCTTCAAACCAGGGAGGTTCGATGCTAGGTCCGGAGTGCGTGTGTGATGCTGATATACGCACGTGGTTTCCCGAAACTCCTGTTAACTCTGTGATACGCTTCCGCGCTTGGACAAGCCACTCCCCGTCGGGAGGACAGACGAGATCCCATTCAGCAACGATCACTTCGTTGACACCATCCGACACCGCCAAGGCGGTGCACCATAGCGGGAGATCGATGCCTTCGGCACGCTCATGGACCTGGGCACTCCAGGTCCCATGCGCTATGCCAACGGGGGGTGTGATATCACAACGGGCCACTCCTGCTCTAAATCGTTCCCTCATCCTTTTCTTCCTTTTCGCTCCTCACCAATTCAGAAATCAATCGTCCCGCGTATGAGGAAAATAAATTTCCACAATATGAAGCCCCGTCTCGTTCAGTACATCCTGTTGTGTGCAGCTTGACAGCTCGAATCAGCCTTTGTTAGCGTCTCGATTGACTTATTGACTTCGGATCGCACCAACGCGATGCCAGGCACGCTACTGCTGCGTTGGACTCAACTAGAATACCCCTCTAAGGATTTCCTCACTTAGAAATCAGATTCAATATATAGGAAAGGCCCTTGAACATCGAAACGATTTTCGACTTCGACAAGCTCGACTTTGAAAGGCCAGGGAAGTCTTTCTACCACTTGTCTTTCATTCACGATGGCGACTGGGCCAGTATCCTGGTCCCGCTGATTGTCATCAATGGACAGAAAGGGCCTGGCTGCGGGGTGGCAATTTTCGGCGGAACGCATGGTAACGAATTTGAGGGACAGGTTGCAGCGTTGAAGTTGGCTCACGAACTCGACCCAAGTGTGATGTCGGGGCGCGTCCTCCTCATGCCCAGACTGAATCCGCCTGCCTGTGCTGCCGTCATGCGAGAATCGCCACTCGATCGCGGCAACATGAACCGGGCCTTTCCAGGCAAACCGGATGGCACGATCACCTACCGGATTGCTCATTTCGTTTCTACTTACATCTTCCCGAAGGTCAGCGTCGTGGTCGATGTTCACGCCGGTGGAACGAAGCTGCGTTTCCCGGTCCTGCCCTCTGTTCTGGAGAGTGCCGACGCCTCGCTCTGGAAGGAGACGGTCAACCATGTGTTTCTTTTCGACGCACCATTTGTCGGTGTCGGGAACGCCTCTTTGCAACTTGGCACCCTCACTGGCCATGCGTCATCTTTGGGCAAGGTCACCATTGCAGGAGAGTTCGGGTACTGCAAATCGGTCTACTTGCCAGGCCTTCGTCACGCCTTCGAAGGAATTCTGAACGTCTTGCGCTACAACGACAACCTGGCTGGACAACCCAGGCGCGTCGATCCAACACGCAAGGGGCCTCCCATCATGATTCGAGCCGCTTCGGCAGAGGAGTATGTTCCCGCCCCGCTTTCGGGTATCTTTGAACCTGTTTTAGATGTTGGCGAACCTGTGGCGGAAGGCCAGTTGCTTGGACGCCTCCACAACTTCGAGCGTTTTGACCTGCCTGCCTTTGAGGTTCGCGCGCCACACCGGGGTCATGTGTTAATGCTGGTTTTTGAGGGGCCGGTTCAGCAAGGTGACTGGATCTACGTTATTGGAGAGGAGACTTCGGCTCCTACCGGAGAGGCGCAGGCAATTTGGGAGCGAATGACTGTGGACTAGGTTCGGCACGAGTTCTGATCGCCGTTGAGAAGTACCGAGTCGCTTGAGCCGTTTGGCGGAGGTGCCAGGTGATTTACGATATCCACTCGCATGCGCACCAGCAGAGTTCCTTTTCCCCAGTCTTCTTGCAACAGTGCGTGCGAATGCAGGGTCACCCGATCGATATGACCAGCCCTCGTCCAGCAGCTGCGCAACGGCACTTTCGCCCGTTGCTGGAAAACTCAAGCGAATCTTTCGCGGTGGTGCGGGCATCGATCACTCCTCGTGAAAACCCCCTCCTTGGAGGGGTGGCGCAGAGCGACGACAGTCGCGCGGCACCGGGGTGGGTCCGTTCTCGAATCTACAACTCACCCCAGGGCCTGACGGCCCTCGCCCCCTCCCAAGAGGGAAATCGCTTGACACTTTCAGGCTCGGCGGTCCCCCGCAGACGGATGCCAGGTTCTCCCTTTCTAACAGGCGGCTCATTTCGTGGTCCCAAGACGGCCTAATGAACGCGATCATAGTCCCTTTGAAAATAGATCTGAATACCGACAGCCAAGACCACCGCGGTCACCATACAGGTAAGTGAGGCGTGGGTCATCAGCTTGGGAATACCGATGCTTCCCTTCCACATTCCGCCCAGCAAGGCCGCGAATCCGGAAACAGCGGCTCCGATCAGATTCAGGCATCCGGCCGCCGAGGCGCGCGTGTCGGCCGGAACCACCTCGAACGAGGAAACCATGAGGTTGGCAATGAAGAGGCCGCTACCCAGTCCGAAGCCAATCGCGGCAACTTTGGTGAACAACAGAGAGTCGGTGTTCCCGATCAGATGGACGCAAGGCGCTGCCAGCAGCATGCCGAGGCAAACCAGCCAGGAACGCGCCGCTTTCGTGTGGCTGTACAGCCAATCGGCGCCGACGCCACCGGCCAGCAAACCTACGAGAGTCGCCGCCTGCAAATAGACCGTCGCTGTGAACCCGGCCTCTGCCAAAGTCAACGAGAATTTTTCGTAGAGGAAATTGGGCAGCCAGGTATACAACAGCCACAACACGAAGGTGAACGCGGGAAACACCAGGCACAGGAACCGGTAGCTGGGAATCTTGATCAACGTGGCAATCGCCAGACCGCCACCAGACTTCCTGGTCTCTACCGCCGCGTCCTCACTTGTTCCTTTCAAGAACAGAAAATAAGGAAGCGCAAACAGAATTCCCACGATGCCCAGAGAGAAGAACGCGTACCGCCAGTGTCCCTGCTGAGCCATGAACCCGCCAAACCAACCTCCCATCACCACGCCGGCCAATTGGGCAGTGTCGAACACGGCGATGGCTCTCGATCGAGTCTTGGGACCATGAGCATTGGCGGTCAAGGCCAAAGCCGGCGGGATGAACAAAGACTCCGTGATGCCGATGAGTGCCCGGCATGCCAGCAGCATCAGGGCAGAAATTGAGAATCCGGTGAATGCAGTCACGCCGCTCCACAGGACGAGGCTCATCACCACGAGGACCCGCTTGGAAAAGCGATCTCCCACTTGGCCAGCAATGGGGGAGCAGAACGCGTAGACCCAAAGGAAGACAGAACCAGTGAGTCCGAGTTGCGTATCGGTAAACCCCAGTTCCGTTTTGAGAATGGGGAAAATGGAGAAGACAACCTGGCGGTCGCTGTAGTTCAAAAAATAAGCGACCCACATGAATGCCACCAAGCCCCAGGCACGCCCCGGGGTGATGGTGGGAGTCGTCGATGTGGACACAGGTAAGCTCAGTGTGCAGTCCTCCAAGTGTATTCAGGAAAGCAAGCCCTCGTGGCTGGGAAATATCCGGCTTCAGAAAGGCACAGTCAAGAACGAATTGTCCCCGTCCACGATGCTGAACCGTTTATTGTGAATTTCATGAGGAGTACCCAGAGCCACTGGGATGCGCGGTATGAGGCAAGAAAAAATGGCCGGCAAATCCCCTTGGGAGGGGCAAGGGCCACCAGGCAATATCTCGGCGGCGCGAAACGGTGAGGTAGTTCGCGGTCTGACGCTTGGCGACTTCGTTGAGATAGAAATAGAGAGAACGGCACTGCGGCCGCAGGAATTCAGCCCAGGACTGAGCGGACGGAGTTTCTGGCGCCCAGTGAGAAACCCAGGGTGGTAGTCCGGAACGCCTGAAGCCTGAAGGGGCGCAGAAACTCAGACAGGGGAACTGCCATTCTCCGGCACAGACCGCGGCTCGACGGGCCGCAGGAAGAAGGTCCCGACGCATTCGGCAGAGTAGCCGAACCGAACCAACTTGAGAGATCGACCCACTCGATTTTGCGGCTCGGAGGCCAGCGCCCACACTCGCACCTAGTCGCACCCTGCACCTTCACTGCACCCGATACTTCTCCAGGACTGTTTCGTCCACTTCAACACCTGTGCCGGGAAGGTCGGGAATCTCGACATAACCGTCTTTCATGGTGATGGGATCCTTCGCGAGCTGGCGGCTGATTTCTCCGGTGCTGACATTGAACTCTACGAAGTATGCCTTCTTGATGTAGGCGAGAAACTGCAGCGTGGTCGCGGTGAGGATGTCGGAACTCCACGCGTGAGGAATGAGACCGAGATTGTAGTCTTCCACCATGTGCGCGATCCGCCGTGCTGTGGTAAGTCCGCCGCATCGGGTAAGATCGGGCTGGACAATGTCGATGCGACCGCGCTCGATTAGGTGGCGAAATCCCCAGTGAGTTCCCTCCTGCTCTCCCGCGGCAATGGGAGTTGCGACGGCGTCAGATAGCTTGGCGTAGCCGTCATAGTCTTCAGGCGGCATGCAGTCTTCGACAAAAAATGGACGGAAGGGTTCAATGGACCGCACCATGCGAATCGATTCCTCGGCGGTGCGCTCCACACGCCAACCGGGATCGATCAGCAGCTCCCGGTCGGGGCCGAGGGCTTCCCGAGCGGCCCTTACCAACTCAACATCCAACTTCGGATCCTCTCCGAAAATGCCCCAGCCAAATTTGACGGCCGTGAATCCCTGCTCGATGTAACCACGGCAGGCCTCCGCCATGGCTTCCGGTGTCGGCCGAAACAAGGTACTGGCATACGCCCGAACCTTGCTGCGGCGGTGCGCGCCGAGCAGTTTGTAGATCGGCTGCTTCACCGCCTGCCCGATGATGCTCCAAAGACAATTGTCCACTCCGGAAAGCGCCTGAATCGCAGCGCCACGCCGCCCGTAATAGACACTGCATTTGTACATCTTGTACCAGAGCCGTTCGACCTCTAACGGATCCTCGCCGATGAGCGCCTGACGAAGACCGTCGATCATGCCAGCCCCGCCAGCAGGCGCATCGATGGCAGCCTTCGCGACGTGCGGCTGAGTTTCGACATCGGAATAGCCAACCAGGCCGTTGTCGGTCGTGACTTTGATGACCAGCATGTAGCCAATGCCATGGGATTCTTCCGCACCCGTAGGCGCAGCGTAGGCTTGAGAAGACTTGAGAACGATCGCTTCCACATCTTTGATTTTCATAAGGACCTTTCTGTTATTAATGGATGTCGGACACTGGCTTGCACGCGCTTATCTCTGGAGTCTCCCCGTTTCCCTGTTCATTGAGAGGCAGAGGAAACAACATGGTCTCCCCCTTGAGCGCTTCGCAAGGGGGAGAAAGAATTCTCGCAAGCTCACATAGCTATTCGTCCAATATATTGGACGACAACTGGTCCGCTTTGCTCTTATCCGTTAGCGATGGAGAAAAGTCAAGCGGACTTCCGGGCGCAGCGAACTCGTCAGCCCCATGGCGGCGGCGCCAATAACCGTTACCGCTCAAATGACTGGCGCCCGCCACGACAGCCTGTGTCGATTCTCGTTTTTCGCTCAGAGGGGACTCCAAAATTATGTCCATTATGATGGATGTTCTTGAAAAACCCTTTGACCAGGACAGTGCCGGATTGTAACGTGGTATCAAGCTTTTCAATGGGCCGAGCCGCCTCGCGATCCGCGACCAGATCTAAACCGGAAGGACACAGGGCGTTTCGGCAGGAGCGTGGTGATGAACCTTCGCGGGCCTCTTGCACTTGCACTTAGTTTTTTGACCATCTGGCACGCGCCTGTTTTGTTGCCTCGGGCCGAGGTCAACTCAAAACCCCAGTCACCGCCTTCGGAAGAAGTTTCCAGTCAGCTCTATAGCCGGCATGTCCAACCGCTCTTCGAGGAGCATTGCCAGGCGTGCCACTCCGCCGAATCCAAGCAGGGAGGGTTCGACCTGTCCAGTCCCACAGCCTTGCTGCGAGGAGGGACTCGCGGTGCCGCCATCACGCCCGGTAACGCCAAGACGAGCTTGCTCTACCAACTCATGACTCATGAGCTGGAGCCGGCCATGCCTTTCAAGGCTCCGAAGCTCTCCAAGGAAGCCATCGCGCTCGTGGAATTATGGATCAATCTGGGTGCGCAGGTTCCCGCCTCGCAAGCCAAGGCTGAAACCGCAGCTGTGGCTGCTACGCCTGGCGCTGCCAGTGCAGCGAGCGCAGCAGAGCGACAGTTCGCAGAACACGTTCGACCCGTGTTGCAGGCCCAGTGTTTCACGTGCCACGGCGGGAAATTCAAGCAAGCAGGGCTGAACCTTCAGTCCCGTGAATCCCTGCTTCGCGGAAGCGACAACGGCGCTGTTGTGGTTCCCGGAAAAGCAGACGACAGTCTGCTGGTGAAGAAGATCCGGCATCAGCATGAACCCGGCATGCCCTACAAGATGGCGAAACTTCCGGAGGCAGACATTGCCCAGATCGCGTCGTGGGTGAATGCGGGCTCTCCTTACGATCGTCCTTTGGAATTGACTAAAGCGGCCGAGCAGATCTCGTCCCTTCATCCCGGCAGCAAGCATTGGGCGTTCCAACCAGTGAAGCGACCGACGCTTCCCAAAGTCCCTAATCAGGCCTGGGTCCGCAATCCCATTGACGCATTTGTCGCGGCCATGCATCAGGAAGAGAAACTCGCCCCTGTGGAACCCGCAGAGAAGAATGTCCTGTTGCGCCGAGTGTATCTGGACCTGATTGGACTGCCGCCGACGCCTGCAGAGATTGCAGCCTTCCGGGCCGACACTTCACCCAATGCCTACGAACAGGTTGTCGACCGACTGCTGGACAGCCCGCGCTATGGAGAGCGATGGGGCCGGCACTGGATGGACATCTGGCGCTACAGCGACTGGTACGGATTCGGGAATCAGGTCCGAAACAGCCAGCCGCATATCTGGCAGTGGCGGGATTGGATCATCGAATCGCTCAATCAAGACAAAGGCTACGACCGGATGGTGAGCGAGATGCTCGCTGGTGACGAACTGGCACCTCTGGATTTGAATACCCTCCGCGCTACAGGCTACCTGGCTCGCCCCTGGTACATTTTCAACCGAAACGTCTGGATGCAGGACGCTGTCGAGCACGTTGCGGCTGGCTTTCTGGGGATCACGCTGAAATGCGCCCGTTGTCACGACCACAAGTATGACCCCATCGCACAGGAAGAATACTACAAGTTCCGCGCCTTCTTTGAACCTTACGATGTGCGCCTGGAAAGAGTGCCTGGGGAGCCGGACGTAAAGAAACGCGGGATTCCCCGCACCTACGATGCCGAACCCAGGGAAGCCACGAACAAGGAACCCTACGTCACGGCTATCTACGCCGAAACCTATCGTTTCATCCGCGGTGACGATAAGAGCCCCGACAAAGAACACCCTCTGGCGCCAGCGGTTCCCGAAGCTTTGGGGAATGTCCCGGTACGAATTCAGCCAGTGAGTCTGCCTCGGGAGGCAGCCTTACCCGCACTTCGAAGCTACGTTCAAGAAGATGCATTGAGCCAGGCCAAGGAAAGCATCAGCAAGGCGGAAGCAGGCCTCGTCAAGGCCCAGGCCGCGCGGGATGCAGCGCACCGTCGTTTGACGTCACAGCCTGCCACTGCTCCGGTCGCGATCAGCGCGGCAGCGCCGGTCGCAGCCGCCGGAGGAGAAAATGCGACGGAGATCGACTTCGCCAAACAGATCAAACCTATCTTCGAAAAGAATTGCCTCGGCTGCCATAAGTCGACCAACGCCAAGAGCGGTTTGGCGCTCGACACCCTCGAGTCGGCTCAAGAAGGAGGGAGGCTAAGTGGCCCAGCCGTGATTGCTCGCCGTGGCAGTGAGAGTCCTCTGATTCTTTACCTCCAGGGCAAGAAGAAGCCCCAAATGCCGTTTGGCAGCGCCCCGCTTCCTGAGGCGCAAATCGCTTTAATCCAGAAGTGGATCGATCAGCTGCCCGAGGAGGAACCTGCCCTCGCCCTGCGGAAGGCCGAAACGGCCGTTGCCATGGCAGAAAGACAGTTGGCTTCTGCGCGCGCTTATTATCCAGCGGTTGAAGCACGCATTGGTGCAGACCGAGCCAGACTGTCCGACCCGCCCGATCCTCAGGCTGAAAGCCTGGCAAAACTGGCATTGCAGGCTGAACGCCAGTATCAGTTGGTGAAAGCCGAAGAAGAGTTGTTCAAGGCGCAGCAGAAGTTGACCGAGGTGCTTTCGTCCCCCAAGCCTGAAAACGAAAAAGCCGAAAAGGAACGCGACCGTAAGATCGCGGCCGCGCGCAAGGATGTCGAATCCGCCCAGGCGGCTCTGGCCCAACCGAGCAAAGAGTTCACGCCGATCGCGGAGCAGTATCCCAAGATGAGCACGGGTCGCAGACTGGCTCTGGCCCGGTGGATGGTCAACCGGGATAATCCACTGACAGCCCGTGTCGCCATCAACCACATTTGGATGCGCCACTTCGGGAAGCCGATCGTGCCAACCGTTGTCAACTTTGGACTGAATGGCAAGCTTCCAAGCCACCCGCAATTGCTCGACTGGCTAGCTTCCGAGTTGATGGAAAAGAACTGGAGCATGAAGGCGATTCACCGTCTGATGGTAACCAGCAACACCTACCGGATGCGATCGTCCGCGCCGGACGCAAACTCTCAGAACCGAGTGCGCGATCCCGAAAATCTCTACTTGTGGCGCATGAATTCCCGGCGAATGGAGTCCGAGATTGTCCGCGATAGTCTGCTCAGTGTAGCAGGCCAGCTCGACACTACCATGGGAGGCCCCGAGATTGAGGATACGCATGTGGAGAAAATTTATCGGCGCAGTCTCTATTTTCATCACACGCCGGACTCCCAGGCCACGTTCCTCAAACTCTTCAATGCTCCAGACCCAACGGATTGTTACAAACGCGAAGAGAGCATTGTTCCGCAACAAGCCCTGGCCTTGGCGAACAGCAGTCTGAGTCGCAGCCAGGCGCGGCTGTTGGCCCGAAAGATCGTCGCCAGCTCAAAAGTTGCCTTGGACGGGCGGGATTTCATTCGCGCCGCATTCGAAAACACTCTCGCGAGGTCTCCCACGCCGACAGAGACGGCTGAGAGTCAGGCCTTCCTGCAACAAGAGGAACGACTGCTCGCCGTGGCAAAACCGCCGGCAGGAGACAAGAGTGCTGTCCCGGGGATGGTGACGCCGTCGCCTGAGCCGAGGCTGCGGGCTAAAGAAAACCTCGTGCATGTATTGTTTAATCACAATGACTTTGTGACGATACGATAGGTACACTGCGGATCGTTGCGATTTTCTCAGTAAGGGTTTCAAGTAAGGAGTTTGATTATGGTTCGGCTATCTTTGCTTTTGACCCTGACGGCCCTTAGCTCTCTGCCCCTGCAACTTTCCGATCACAGGTTTGAGGTCACGGAACTAAAGGGGGGACCCGTCATGACCGATTTCCCGGGTTGGACCGAAATGGCTCAACCGCCGAAGTGTTTGTGATGAACGATCGGTCGTCACCGATCCGGCTGGAGAATGCGGGAATAGTGGTCTCCGAGCGCGCAAACTACTCCTACGTGTTGCGAGGAATCGCGACCGCTTGGGCAGAAGTTACCGAAGTAGAAGTCCATTTCATGCTCCTTGATTCGCGCGGAGATCACTTCAAAACACTTTCCCACACACAAAAGACCACCTTAAAGTCTGGCAATTCGTTGTTGCTCGATAGGTTCTCATTCGCCAGGTCTGGGCCTTGGAAGGCCGAAGCTGGTGAGGTCAAGCAGTTTGCGACGTCCGTGAGCTTTGTCGCCCGAGTTCAAAAATCAGATGGCACTGAGTGGATCGCCGACACTAGAGGAATAGTTCAGGAAATTCAGGCGTTAAAGTCGAAAGTGACGAAATAGAGATGGAAAGCACCAGAATCCAGAATTCTTTCCAACCTTCTCCGACAGATATGTTTGTCCCCCCTTGGAGAAGGGGGGACTTCAGGGGGGTTTAGGACCTGCATGGCGGAGAACGATCATCCAAGGAGCTATTATGAGCGAAGGTAAACTGCTAAAGCATCAAACCAGCGCTTGCGGACGCGTGAATCGCCGGGTCTTTCTGGCTGACTGTGGCATGGGATTCACCGGGCTGGTTCTCGGGTCGATGCTGCAGCGCGATGGCATCTTGAAGGCAGATGAGCACGCATCCTGGCGGCCACCGAATGGCACGCCCCATTTCCAGCCCAAGGCAAAAAGTGTCATCTGGCTGTTCATGCTGGGCGGCGTCAGTCACCTGGAATCGTTCGACCCGAAACCCGCTCTGAACAAGTATGCCGGCAAGTCCATCGACGAAACCCCGTATCGCAGCGTTCTTGATTCTCCCTACACCAAGAAGAATGTGGTGGAGTTTGTGGCCGGCCAGCATGAGGTCTGGTTGAAGCTTTACCCTTTGCAGGTTGGTTACCGGAAACGCGGTCAGAGCGGCATCGAGGTCAGTGACTGGTTTCCACATGTAGGCGACGTGGTGGATGACTTGGCGATCGTCCGCTCCACCTGGACCACCGACAACGATCACGGCGCACAACTACAGTTTCATACCGGCCGTCACGTTTTTCAGGGATTCTTCCCTACGATCGGTTCATGGGTTCACTATGGCCTGGGAAGCCTGAACGAGAATCTGCCTCAATTCGTCGTGCTGGGTGAGATGCCCAGCCCGTGCTGCGGCGGGAACGCCACGGTGAGCGGTAACTATCTTGGCCCCGAACACAGTGGAGTCAAGTTGGAGGTCGACCCGCAAAACCCGTTGCCTTATGCGAAGCCTGGTTCGGACATTGCTCCGGAACAGCAAGTCCGGGAATTCCAGTTCCTGGAACGCCTGAACAAACTCGCGAGCGTTCAGTATCCCGACGACCCGGCGATGCGGGCGCGCATAAAATCGTATGAGCTGGCCTTCCGAATGCAAACTGCGGTTCCGGAACTCATGAAGTTCTCGGACGAGAGTCCCGCAACGCAGAAGCTCTACGGACTTGACCAGAAGGAGACTGAGGAATTCGGCCAGCAGTGCCTGGCAGCCAGACGCCTGGTGGAGCGCGGAGTTCGTTTCGTTCAGGTGTTCCATGGAAGCGGGAAGAACGCCTGGGATGCCCACTCGGAACTCCGCAAGAATCATACGGAACTCTGCGCGAAGGTTGACAAGCCGATCGCCGGCTTAATCAAAGACCTGAAACAACGCGGCCTGCTCGACGAGACGATCGTGGTCTGGGCAACCGAGTTTGGACGAACGCCCGGAGTCCAAGGATTAAACGGCGGGCGCGACCATCATCCCTTTGGCTTTTCCACATGGCTGGCCGGTGGCGGGATCAAGGGCGGGATCACCCACGGCACTACGGACGAGCTGGGATTCCATGCCGTCGAAGATCGGCATTATGTGACTGACATTCACGCAACTGTCTTGCATCAACTCGGCCTCGATCCACGCAAACTCGAAGTTCCCGGCCAGAAGCGGCTGGAGATCGATTTTGGAAGCCCGATTAAAGAAATTTTGAGCTGAGGCAGTAGGCCCAGGGCGAATCATTCTTGGTTCGCTCACTCATAGTGCCCTTTACCTCTAAAGGTTCAAGGGAATCAGGATTGCCATTCCCTTGGTTGTTGCTTTCACCCGGACTTCCGCTGCACCGAGTCGCAACCATTGGCGGCTTCACGTCGACTTCGAGTTCGGCGCCTCCGCCTTAAGGATACGTCGGCTGAAATCCCTTGCGCACCAGAAACTCTGCAATACCTCTTCCCTGTTCTAGCCGCACCTGCTGGCTTTCAAACACGCCTTCTCCCTCCACTTCCATCAGCAACGGATAGGCCACGTATTTGCCCTGCGTTCTGGATGGGTCCGCGTCGCCCCAACCGCGGACAAGCGGCAACTGCCGAATCTTCGCCGAGAAGGATGCCGAGCACCCATCACTCCTCAGTTGCGTTTCCCATTGCACGGGCTGGCTATCGCTGTCCAGCTTGAGATTTGACACCTGGCACTCGGCCAGCCAGCGGCTATTTCCATCCTTCCACACCAGCATGCCGGCCGAGTAGATGTCGTCTCGTTGACCGGATCCATCTTCCGAGTAATAGCAAGCCAACTGAATCCCGTTTGAAAATTGGATCGGTGCGTAGAGATACCATCCGAACGGTGCCACGGCATTCGGTTGCACTACAATCCGTGGATGATCGAACACGACAGTTCCAACAACAAACTGGGTCTCCCCTTCGATGCAGACACTCCCGCTCACAACCGCCGAGCCGACAGAGACGGCAAAGGTATTGTTCGGCATCACAAAGTCGGGCCACACGGTCATCTGCTTTATCTGAACAGTCAGGTCTGTCGTCAGAGTGCCTTCCGGGTTTTGAAACTGCCAGTGCATGACAGGCCACCCGGAGATACGAATTAAGTCCTGCTGGCCGTTTCTGAGTCGAAGATCCAGGCCAGTTGAACTTGACGCCAGGGCTTTGCCTGCGTCGGGATCGGAAGAGAAGTAAGCGTAGATCCCCTGTGAGGTGATCACCTCAATCCTGGAGAAGAGCGCATTTGCAGAAATCGGCGCGCTCTCAATCCCATAGTCCCGCCAATCCATTTTTCCGCGGCCAAACCCAATCCGGGCTGCCACGATGTCCGATTGAGTAAAAGTGCAAAACAGCCAGTTGCCTTCGTAGGAATACCGGTCGGCATCAATCATGACGTTGGAAATCGGAAATTCCTCGGCCGATGCGATGGTTCCCGGACGTCCAAGCAAGACACAGCTCTTTTCAAGACGGTCGTAGGCCATTAAGCGTTTTCTCCTTTCCAGCTCAACACATTCGGAGGAGTCACACAGTACCCGTGGCGCCGGCGCCGGCCACCCGATTCCCTGCTCAGTTGAGCAGGCGAGTCTCTTCAGCAATTCTCCCGATCTCGGCGACCGTTGATTTGGCGCGTCGAATAACGCAACGCCTTTGCGCCCTCATGCCTGCGCCCAGTCGAAGACAATGCCAATCGCTGACTTGTCTCGACTTTGCACCAGGTCAAAGGCATCACGGACGCGTCCCACTGGAAAACGATGAGTCACAACGGGAGAGAGATCGATGCGACCGCGGGACATGAGATCCAGGATGTGTCGGTAGATGCGCTTGACAGTGAAACGCTGATATTCCGGAGGGTAGTCATCGGTCGGCATCCACGACACCGCTATGTAGGAGAGGCTACGGTTGTAGAAATCGGCTGGTTCGAAAGGATCGTAAGGACTGGGGCCTTGACCCACTCCAGGGAATGCCAAAACCGCTACGCGAGTGTTACGCCTTGAAATGTCGATGGCCGTCTTCAGCGCCGACCATGAATCGGAGCAAACAACAATCAGATCAACTCCTTCCTCCCCACCGAACGATTTTGCATTCCGCTGATCTCCGTTCCCCGCCAACCACACCTCGTCGGCTCCCATCTTGCGAGCTACTTCAAGCCGCAAATCGGCGTTGCCAACCGCAGCGACTCGCGCACCGGCTGCGCGTGCCATGGAAACAGCACCCAGACCAACCACCCCAAGCCCAATCACAACGACATTCTCACCGAATCGGTACTGCCCCCTTTGCAAGGCATTAAATCCCAGGACCAACAAATGGGTGAATGCTGCCTGTTCGGAAGGAACGTTCTCCGGCACAGGAGCAATGACGTCGTAACTTGAAGGGATGTTCGAATTTCCAGGTTCGGAAGGGGTTTGACCGCATCGCTCGGCAACAATGTACTCCGAGACGTGAGGCATTCGGCTGAAGATGCGCTGTCCGGGACGATAGCCTTCAACTTTGCTTCCGACCTTCACCACACGGCCAACATTGTTGTAGCCCAGATCAAAAGGGTAGCTGACCCGATAGGCGAACCTGGCAGCTTCCACACCGGTGTAGATGCGAGTCTCTGTGCCTGGGCTGAGAGCGGACACTTCCGTGCGAACCAACAGTTCATAATCGCCCAGCGGCCTGGTAATCGGCGGTATTTCATCAATACGCACATCGCCGGGCGCATGGACGATGATCTGTTTTGCCATGGAATTCTACCGTCCGTTGTCAGAGCACGCCGTATTTGTTGTAAACCTCGCGGAGCGTTTTACCGTTGGTGAGCTCCTTGCGCGACAAGTTCTCCCGGTTGACCTTCTCCTGAGCCCGGCGAAGCACCGTGTCCTCCACATCCCTGGGAACGACAACGATGCCATCGAAGTCGGCAAACACCAGCTCCCCTGGCTTCACCAGTACGTCGCCGCAGCGAACCGGCACGTCGCAGGCCACCATGAATCCTCGTCCTTTGGAATCGAGCGGACGAATGCCGGCATAGTACACGGGGAATCCGAGTTCCATAATCTTCAGGCAATCCCGGATCTGGCTGTCGCACACGCAGCCGACGGCTCCATTCTTCCTGGCCACGGTTGACATGAGTTCGCCCCACGGTGCATTCGTGCCTCCGTGATCGGTGGAATGAACCACCACATCGCCAGGCTTCAGAGAGTCCATCAGCTCGATCTCCAAGCCATACGGGTCGCCGTCCACCACGTAGTCGGTCTCCATCCACCGGGCGGTGCGAGCCCGGCCCACGAAGCCACAGTTCTGAGGATCGGGCAGAAGCGGCCGCAGCCGCTGATGCATGGCTTGCTGTCGAAGACCCAGGTCATCCAGAATGTCGCACACTGCGGCTACATAAAGTTTGCTTTTGACGAAATCAAAAACTTCGGTGTCGGGATGGAACACAGTCGTGCCGTCTAAAGTCTGCATCGTTTCTGCTCCCTCTTGGCTATTTGCTTCTCGATCAATCATAACGAACGACAATTTAGTATTTGTCTGGTAGGCCGCAAACTCACGCGCCCGCCCGTAGTTGACCTTCACTTGCGCTGTCAACTTCTTCCATTCCTGGCCGTTTCGGAATTCCAGGAACTGGAAGTCGGGCAACGGCTCATAGATGGCGCCATTGAGAGATGCATAGACCACCTTCAGCCCGCTGAAACGCTTTGGCGTTGTCCACTCGAGCCCGACGCGGACTTCGGTCTCTCGAGATTCAGGAGTCACCACGGCAAAGGTGGTTGGATTCCCATCATGAGCAGCACGGTCCAGTTCCTGCTCCCGTTCCTTTACACCAAAGCGTTCCGGTAGCTCCTGTAAACTCCCCGTCGATGCCTTGCAAAGGAGCGTGTGGCGCGGCTCCCACACTCAACATCAAGACGAGCATTGAGGCCCAGCCAAGTCGCAAGGAGATTCGAGCACCCTTAAGGGGATCAGTTAGCAACACGATTTTTCGCATGGTTGGCTAGTACCTGCTGGACACAAGCACCCCAAGATCCCTGGCTCGTGTCGCCGCTAGCTTACGTCTGGATGGCGCATCACTGCTGTCCAAGATAAATTGGGATAGGGAAGAGCTGTGTTGATCTAGTTGGAGATAGATCGACCTCCGGTTCATTATCAGAACCAAGTTCCCCTGGGGATTTCCGATGCTCGGTGTTAGGTGCTGTCCAAATCCGTGTGCGTTTCCATCTCAAGATCCGTTTAATTCATGAGAGTCGCAGTCAGTTGCTGGATTCTGCTGTCC
>VFZK01000012.1 GCA_016871215.1 Acidimicrobiia bacterium
ACCTTCGGGGCTGGCACCACGGGAAACAATTTCCTGCTGGAAGAGACACTTTTCATGAAAGAAACCTTTCTGCCCTCTACTCTAATTTAAGCAAGAGCAGATGTCTCATCTACATTGGCACAGAGGGGCATGCGGCAGGACCCCCTCAAAGTCGCGAGCCTTCCCTTGGGGTCGGGCTAGGGAACAGCCGCGGGAGCCGAATCGCTGGCTCGTCTGCCCGCAAGGGCTCGATGTCGACTCAAGGAGCCATGAGACTTTGGCGAAATCTCGCATGCGGTGCTCCACTTTCGTTCGGTTCTGAAATTGAGGTAGACTCCACCGCCGTGGGTGCTCATTCGATTGGCTTGCTGAGAGAGCCAGGCCCTGCCAGACACAACGCACGTGCCGGACTGAGGAGAGAAGCGCGCTGTGCCCTACCGGTTGCTCAAGTACGCCCTTAGCCAGCAGTATCCAGAAGCGCGGATGTTTCGTGTTCCGAAACGTCTGAAGAACCGTTACGACGTCGTCATCATCGGGGGTGGGGGCCACGGCTTGGCTGCCGCCTATTACCTGGCGCGAGACTACGGGATTACCGATGTCGCCGTGCTGGAACAGAGCTATCTGGGCAGCGGCGGCACGGGCCGCAACACGGCTATCGTGCGGTCCAACTACCTGACTCCCGAAGGGGTGCGATTCTACGACGAGAGCGTTCGCCTGTTTCGGGATCTTTCGGCGGACCTGGACCTCAACCTGTTCTACTCTGAGCGCGGCCACTTCACATTGGCTCATACGGACGCCACGCTTCGAACGATGCGTTGGCGTGCTGAGGTCAACAAGCACTTGGGTGTGAACAGCGAATTGGTCGGTCCGGCGGAGATTGCCGAAGCCTGTCCGGAGCTGGATTTGAGCTGCGGGGGACACTTCCCGATCGTCGGCGCGTTGTACCACCCTCCGGGTGCTGTTGCCCGGCATGATGCAGTTGCGTGGGGATATGGACGAGCAGCCGGCCAGCGTGGCGTCGAGATCCACCAGCAGACGGCGGTGACGGCCATTCGCATCCGGAATGGAGAAGTCGCGGGAGTTGAAACGAATCGCGGTTTCATCGAGACACGCAAAGTGCTTTCGGCGGTCGCCGGATACACTCCGCGCATCACCCACATGGCTGGCATTCGCACACCGTTGGTTATCCATCCGCTGCAAGCCTGTGTCACTGAGCCGCTGAAACCATGGCTCAATGCCATCATCGTTTCGGCCAGCCTTCATCTCTACGTCAGCCAGTCCTCACGAGGAGAACTCGTGATGGGAGCGGCGCTCGATCCCTACGAACTCCATTCCACTCGATCGACGCTCGATTTCGCAGAGGGCTTGGCCGGACACCTGTTGGAGCTGTTCCCCTTTCTGTCGGACGTGAAGGTGTTGCGCCAGTGGGCGGGACTTTCCGACATGACGCCAGACTTCTCTCCGATCATGGGCAGGACCGAGGTGAAGGGGTTTTACATCGACGCGGGGTGGGGGACATGGGGATTCAAGGCGACGCCCGTGTCGGGGAAAACGATGGCCTACACCGTGGCCAAAGATGACGAGCATGAGCTGATCCGCCCGTTCACTTTGTCGCGCTTTGCAGAGTACGAGCTGGTTGGAGAAAAGGGAGCCGCTTCGGTGGGGCACTGAGCAAGACCGAAGTGCCGCGATTTGCAATTGACTAGCGGAGGACTCACCTCGCCGTGAAGGTCTGAAAGATTGGAACTCAGTGAAAGGGCCGGCTCTCCCCAACGCGGGGGGGCTGGCCCATACTCATAAGTCGGGCCACTGGACACAGGGTTGGGTGAGTTTTCTGAAAAAAGGCCGGACCCTGAAAGGGTCGAACCAGACTTCAACAGCCGAGTGTGACGACGGTTCAACCCTTCCAGGGTTGACTGCAACTGTCCGGATTGGATACCGTGGGCTTGGCTTCGCACGGCTCCGCTCCGCCCACGGTTATTCATGTTCGTCCCCTTCGGGGACCGCAGTTGATAAGGGCAGGGATAGCAAGAATCCTGGTCTTGTCGGCCGCCTGTGTTCAGCCAAGGATGTGGGACATGATCAGCGCGGGGGGAGGGGAACCGAAGCATTGGTTTTTTCACAGCTCGCGGGTGGCCTGCTGAACAGCCGCGTGTGCCAAATCGGTAGCCCACCTGTCAAGCAGTGCCCCACCGCGACCTGAGGTTACGGGACCAAAGCGGGACCCAGCGCTGAACCTCCTCTCTCGTTGAAGCAAGGATGCCGAACGATGAAACTGATGCGTTGTCCCGTCAATGGACTGAGGCCGATTCAGGAGTTTGCTTATGGCGGCCTGTTTCGTCCTTCACCCGATCCGGACAGAAGCACCGATCGGGAGTGGGCAGACTACGTGTTTTCGCGGTCGGGCGAACCCGCCTTGAAAAAGGAGTGGTGGTACCACATTGCCAGCGGCACTTGGTTCATTGCCGAGAGGGACACACGGACCGATGAGATTGTTGAGACTTATCTTTTCGATGGTGCGTGACGGGTGGTCCGCCCTGAGAAGGCTGTGGTTGCTGATGACGGTCGCCACGACTGTGCCGTCGCTTTCGGCTTCAAGCACCCGCGAGAACTCTGCGGCACGGAGAGTCTCCGACTCGAGGAAGGTTGCGATCCGTGATTGACCGGCTTCCTCCACAACCGCATGAATGGATCGATCGAGCTCAACGCATTCAATTTGAGTTCGAGGGGCGGCAGTATTCTGGCTTCGCGGGCGATACTGTCAGCACCGCGCTGTGGGCCAATGGCGTTCGCGTCTTGGGACGCAGCTTCAAGTACCACCGGCCGCGCGGCATTTGGAGCCTTTCCCACCTGGACACCAATGCGATGTTGGAAACCCGCCAGCAGACCAACATTCGCGCGGATGTTTGCCCGATCGTTCCAGGGCTCAGCGTGAAAGCCGTCAACACCGTTGGCGGTGTGGAGCACGACCTGGCTGCAGTCATGGATTGGCTGTCTCCTTTTCTGCCCGTGGGTTTTTACTACAAGGCCTTCCATACTCCGGGCCGTCTCTTCCCTTTTTATGAGCGGCGTATGCGCGAAATGGCTGGGCTGGGCAGTGTGAACCCAGATAGGCATCTTGAGCATACGCCTAAACGCTACGACTTCTGTGATGTGCTGGTGGTCGGGTCCGGGCCCGCGGGGCTCTCCGCCGCCGTGGCTGCGGCTGAAAGTGGTCTACAGGTGCTGCTGGTGGAGGAAAACCCACGCTTGGGCGGCTCGCTCTGCTACCAGGCTGCGAACGACTCTGAGGCGCACAAGCTCCAGGCTGGCTTGCTGGAGAGGGCGCTGAGTTTGAAAAACCTGGAACTCCGGTGTTCGACGCTCGCAGCCGGATACTACGCTGACCATTGGATTGCTTTGATCGACTCAACTCGAATGACCAAGCTGCGGGCACGCAGCCTGGTCGTTGCCGCTGGGTGCTACGAACAGCCGGCCGTGTTTCGTAACAACGATCTGCCGGGCGTCATGCTGGCTTCGGCGGCGCAGCGCCTGATTCATCAGTATGGTGTCCGGCCCTTCCGGGAAGTCGTCGTTCTCGCTGCTAACTCCCACGGTTACCAGGCTGCGCTCGACTTTGTGGCGGCAGGCATTCGGGTCCAAGCTCTCGCCGATTTGCGGACTCAAGGAGAGCCTTCCAGTTTGGCAGCGCAGGTCAAGGCTGCTGGCGTCCCGATTCACAACGCAACATGTGTCTCTGAGGCCACTCCAAAACGAGGGTTGCGTTCGATTACCGGCGCTGTCTTGTCTTCGGTGGCTGCTCAAGGTTCCATCCAGCCTGGCCAAAGCCTCCGGATTGCCTGCGATGGAATCGCCATGAGCGTCGGTTGGACTCCAGCCGATGGGTTGTTGCGACAGGGCCAGGGGCGCCTAGTGTACAACTGCGAAGTGGAGCAATACGTGCCGGAGGAACTGCCGGACGGAGTTTTTGCTGCAGGTCGTGTGAATGGTATTTACGACCTGGCGGCCCGGCTGGATGACGGGTTCGCAGCGGGAGTGGAAGCCGCAGCGTACTGTGGCGCGCAGGTGAGCAGCTCGAGGCAACGGCCTCCCCGCATCGGTCCTGCTCGCAGCCATTTCTACCCCATAGCCAGTCACGCCAAAGGCAAGAACTTCCTCGACCTGGACGAAGACATTCAGCTCAAAGACATCGAGCACGCCGTTCAGGAAGGATTCGACAATCTCGAATTGCTGAAGCGCTACTCGACGTTCGGTATGGGGCCTTCACAGGGCAAACACGCGAACCTGAATGTGCTGCGCGCGTTTTGCCGGTTGACCGGCCAGAGCCTCGACGCGCTGGAGATGACCACAGCCCGGCCGTTTGTAAATCCCGTTCCGCTCAGCCATCTTGCGGGCAGAATCTTCAGCCCCCACCGCCAGACGCCTTTGCACGCGCGCCACAAAGAAGCGGGTGCCTCGTTCATGCATGCCGGAAACTGGCTGCGGCCAGAGTATTACGCCGTGGCAGGCCGGACGCGGCAGGAAGCCATTGCCGAGGAAGTCGTGGCGGTGCGCCACCGGCTCGGGCTGATCGACGTTGGCACGCTCGGCAAGCTCGAGATCAGCGGCCCCGACGCGGCGGCTTTCATCGAAAGGATCTACACGGGCCGTTTCGCCAGGCTCCAACCAGGGTTGACCCGGTACGTGCTGATGTGCGACGAATCGGGAGTGATCATCGACGATGGCGTGGCGGCGCGGTTGGGCGAGGACCGCTTCTATGTGACGACGACGACCAGCGGATCGGATGCCGTGGCGCGGGAAATGCGCCGCTGGGCTATGGTGTGGCGCATGAAGATCGTGCTGGTGAATGCAACGGGCACTTACGGCGCGATGAATCTGGCCGGTCCCCAGTCGCGGCGTGTGCTGGAGTCGTTGACCAGCATGGACCTGTCTGCCGGCAAGTTCCCCTATCTGGGCGTGCGTGAGGGGGAGATCGCTGGGGTTCCGGCCCGCTTGCTGCGCGTGGGCTTTGTGGGCGAGTGGGGCTACGAGATTCACGTTCCTGCCGACACAGCCGTGTGGGTTTGGGATCACCTGATGGAAGCGGGCAGGAAGTTTGGCATTCGCCCCTTTGGGGTCGAGGCGCAACGTGTGCTGCGGCTGGAAAAAGCGCATGTCATTATCGGACAAGACAGCGATGGCCTCACGCATCCCTTCGAGGCCGGGATGCAGTGGGCGGTCAAGATGGACAAACCTTTCTTTGTAGGCCAGCGAAGCCTGGCCATCCTGGCTAAGAAGCGCCCAACCCGAGCGCTCGTTGGCTTCGCTCTTCCCAGCAGCTACGCCGGACCGATTCCCAAAGAATGCCACTTGGTGATCGAGTCGGGAGAGATCGCTGGTCGTGTGACCAGCGTCACTTTCAGTTCCACACTCGGACAGGTGATCGGGCTGGCGTATGTCAAGCCGGAGCAGTCCAGGCTGGGGACGACGATCGAGATTCGCGTGGGGCGCGGCGAGATGATTCGTGCCGCCGTCGTGCGAACGCCGTTCTACGATCCGCAGAACCTGCGGCAATCGCAGGAAGTGGCGTTGCAGGAGGCTTCGTGATTTCATCTAACCCCCTTCGACGAAGCCCACTTCACGAGGCTCTGCAGGAGCTGAACCCAGTGTGGGGCAAGGTCCACGAGATGCAGGTCCCGCTCCGATTCGGCGGCGCAGCAAAAGAGAGCCAGCTGAAGGCAGAACTGTCGCTTTGCGACGTGAGCTGTTTCCCCAAGATAGGGGTGAAGGGTCCAGAAGCTTTGGCTTGGTTGGTCCAGACAGGTACCTCAGTGCCTGACAGCGTGTATGGAGTTCAGCCACTGGGCGAAGGAGGCTTGGCGATTCGAACGGACCGGCAGGAAGTCTTCCTCGAGGATGCCCTGGGCGGTCAGCGGGTGTCTCAATTAGAAAGCGCACTGCAAGCGCATCCTCCGGGTGTCTGTCTCGTGCGAAGGCGGGACGCCTCTTTGGCGCTCATGGGAGCCGGATCCAACCGGGTGCTGCGCGAGACTTGCGGGGTGGACTTCAGCCGGCCGGTGACGGGTGTTGTGATGACGCGCGTGGCGGGCGTGTCGTGCATGGTCTTGCCGCCCCAGTCTGCCGGAGCCCCGGCATTTCGTTTCTGGCTGGATCCCAGCTACGCACCGTATCTTTGGGAAGCGCTACTGGAGATTGTTCGCCATCATGGCGGTGACGCCGCCGGCCTCGAAGCGATCGATCCCTCGGTCGGGAAGTTATGAAGAATTAGCTGTAGCGGCGGTCTGCGACCGCCGATCTCGTTTCCCTTTAACAGCAGGGTCGGCGCTCAATAGAGCGCCGCTACAAATTTTTCACAGCTTCTGGGTCAACCAACTCATTCAAGGGAGAGCCCTAGATGACTCGTGATGAAGCCAAGTCGTTTCTTGAAGTCAATGAAGTCAAGTTTGTGCTGGCCCAATTTGTCGACATTCATGGAGTCGCCAAGACCAAATCGGTGCCGGTCAGCCACTTCGATGACATCCTCATGGACGGCGCCGGCTTTGCCGGTTTTGCCGTTTGGGGATTAGGACAGGAACCGCATGACCCCGATTTCATGGCCGTCGGCGATCTTTCAACTCTAACGCTGGTTCCCTGGCAGCCTGGCTATGCCCGGATCGTTTGCAACGGACGAGTTCGAGGCGAACCCTATCGCTTCGACACGCGAACCATTCTGCAGCGGCAAATCGAACGGCTTTCCGCCAAAGGATGGACACTGAACACGGGCCTGGAGCCGGAATTCATGTTGCTGGTGAAAGGCTCCGATGGCTCGCTGCGCCCTGCCGACAGCTCCGACACCTTGGACAAGCCCTGTTACGACTACAAGGGACTTTCGCGGAGCCGCGGTTTTCTGGAGAAACTGGTGTTCTCACTGCAGGCCACGGGCTTCGATGTCTATCAGATCGACCACGAGGATGCCAACGGGCAGTTCGAGATCAATTTCACTTACTCCACTGCGTTGACAACCGCTGACCGCTTTGTACTTTTCCGCATGGCGGCTGGCGAGATTGCGCGAGAGTTCGGCATGATCTGCACCTTCATGCCTAAACCCATGTCGAACCGCACGGGGACAGGTTGTCACATGCATCTGTCGATTGCCGATTCCCACGGCAACAACCTGTTCAAGGACGATAGCGACAAGAATCGCCTGGGACTCTCGACGATGGCCTATCACTTTCTGGGCGGCCTGCTCGCCCATGCGCCTGCGTTGGCGGCCCTGGTAGCGCCCTCCGTGAATTCGTACAAACGCCTGGTGGTTGGACGCTCGTTGTCCGGTGCGACCTGGGCGCCCGCCTACATCTCTTATGGCGATAACAACAGGACATCGATGGTTCGCGTTCCCTATGGCCGCTTGGAACTGCGCCTCTGCGACTCCAGCTGCAATCCCTACCTGGCCACGGCAGCCGTGATTGTTGCCGGGCTGGACGGGATTGATAAGAAAATGGACCCCGGTCCTCCCCACAACATCAATCACTACAAACACAGTCCAAAGGAATTGGAAGAACTGGGGATTGGTATCCTGCCCCAAAGCATACGGGCTGCAACTCTCGAGCTGGAACACGATCGGTTGTTTCACGTGCAGCTGGGCGAAGACTTTCTTAAAGAGTTTATCGATCTGAAACAGATGGAGTGGGTGGAATACCAGCGACACGTATCCGATTGGGAGATTCAGCGGTACCTAGAGTTCTACTAGAGCAGGGCGCTGAAGAACTCAAGAACTCGCTGACGCCCATTAGCTCGTAGCGCCGCACGCCAGTGCGGCCATTTGAAGCGCGGGTGTGGTTCACTTGAAGCACAGGCTTCCGGCCCGTGGATCGGCGGTTACGGACCGGCGCTGCAGTCGCAGCGCCCTTGTGCAGAGAGTTTCATCAAGCTGCGAAGTCTGGCGGAGGAGATCCTCATGTGTGGCATTGTTGGTTTACTGGCGAGAACTCCCGACTTCCGGCAACGGCTTGGAGAATGCCTGGCGCCCATGTTGGTCTGCATGGGCGATCGCGGCCCAGACTCGGCGGGCCTGGCTGTTTTCACTGCGGAGATTCCATCCGCACGGCGACAGTTCAGCTTGTTTTCCAGCGCTGGTCACTTCGATTGGATCGGCCTTCGCGACCGGTTCACAGAAGACATGGGCAGCGCCGAGTTCGAAAGCATCGAGAATCATGCCAGGCTGGCCACAGCGGTTTCGCCAGATCAAGCCCGGCATTGGCTAGCGGAGCATTATCCCCAGATTCACGTTCTTTCCGTTGGGCGGTCGATCGAGCTCTACAAGGACGAAGGACATCCGGCTGAGATCGCGGCCCGTTATCGATTCGATCGCTTGACGGGCAGCCATGCCGTGGGGCACACGCGCATGGCTACCGAGTCGGCCGTCACGCCTGCCCACGCCCACCCCTACACGGCCGGCGAAGATTTCTGCCTGGTGCACAACGGGTCGCTCTCGAATCCCTGGAGCCTGCGTCGAATGCTGGAAAAGAAAGGCATCCGCTTCGAGACGGACAACGATACGGAAGCGGCCTGCCGCTATCTGGAATGGCGGATGAGCCAGGGCGATACGCTGGAGAAAGCTCTGCAAGAGGCTTTCGGCGAACTGGACGGGTTTTACACCTTGCTGATGGCTACGGCAGATAAGCTCGTGCTGGTGCGCGACGCGTTCGCTTGCAAACCGGCGATCGTTGCAGAGGCTCCAGAGTATGTTGCGGTATCTTCCGAGTTCCGTTCGCTCGCTCATCTTCCGGGCATCCAGCAAGCCCGGCTCTTCGAACCGGTCCCTGAGGAGATCTATTCATGGAGCGTCTAGACCTCAGCCGCCTGAGCGTTCGAGAACTGAACCAGTATCTGCACCACGAGCTTCCGAAGAATGGTGTAGACGAAGTCGAGATCGTGAATCCCAGCGGACTGCATAGCATCGCAGCCGGCTTGACTGTTCCGGTCAAGATCCGGGTTTTGGGGCACGCCGGTTATTTCCTGGCGGGAATGAACCAACGAGCCGATGTCACCGTGCACGGCAATGTGGGGTGGAGCGTGGCCGAGAATATGATGTCGGGAAGCGTCCGGGTCAAAGGGTTCGCTTCGGAATGCGCCGGCGCTTCGGCTCACGGCGGGCTGCTGGTTGTGCAGGGCAGCGCGTCGTCACGCTGTGGCATTTCCATGAAAGGGGTCGATATCGTCATCGGTGAGGACGTCGGTCACATGTCTGCCTTCATGGCCCAGGCTGGACACTTGGTGGTTTGCGGCAACGCTGGCGCTAGCTTGGGAGACTCGCTGTATGAAGCAGTGCTCTACGTCCGAGGCAAGATCCATTCCCTGGGCGCCGACGCCCGCGAGGAACCCATGATGGAAGACGACTACCGCAAGGTGGACGAACTGCTTCGAAAAGCAGGCATCGACTACTCCTCCAGAGAATTCAAGCGGGTCGCTTCGGCTCGAAGCCTTTACCACTGGAATGCGGAAGCGGGCCAGGAATACTGAGGTGCGATGTACCTCTTTGCGTGTCTCGAAGAGTAAGCGCGCAGGTTCTGACTGAGCGTCAACAGTGCTTTTCGGTAGCTCGACCGCCAGCGCGGCGTCAGACTCTGACAGCGTCCTGATGCCAGCGCTTGATTAGCCAGCCGAGGGCTTCGACCCGCGAACCTTGTTGGGAACAAACGATGAACGGAAAACGAACGGCATTGGAAGAAAGCGCGCTCTACAACCGGCACGTTCTACATTACATTCACCGAGCGGCAGAACACGGCCTCTACGACATCCGCGGGCTTGGAGCCAAGCGGGCTGTTCCCAGCTTCGACGACCTCGTGTTCCTCACCGCGTCTCTGTCGCGTTACCCGCTCGAGGGGTACCGCGAAAAGTGCGTCACAAAGACGGTGCTTGGAACCCGGTTCGCGAAGAAGCCCATCGAGCTGGACATCCCGATAACGATTGCCGGCATGAGCTTCGGCGCTTTGTCAGCAAACGTGAAAGAAGCACTCGGGCGTGCCGCCAGCGCGATGGGAACCTCCACGACCACGGGCGATGGAGGAATGACCCAAGAAGAGAGGTCTTCGTCCAAGACTCTGGTCTACCAATGCCTGCCATCACGCTACGGATTCAATCCAGACGATCTCAGGAAAGCGGACGCGATCGAGGTGGTCGTCGGACAAGGCGCGAAGCCTGGCGGCGGAGGCATGCTTCTGGGACTCAAGATCAGCGAACGGGTCGCCCAGATGCGCACGCTCCCGCAAGGGATCGATCAGCGTTCGGCTTGCCGGCATCCGGACTGGGTCGGTCCAGACGACCTCACGATCAAGATTGCTGAGCTCAGAGAGATCACGGATTGGCAAGTGCCGATCTACATTAAGTTCGGCGCTACGCGGGTACGCGACGACGTTAAACTCGCCGTCAAAGCCGGAGCCGACGTCGTCGTGATCGATGGAATGCAAGGAGGGACAGCCGCCACTCAGCAGGTGTTCATCGAGCACGCGGGCATCCCAACCCTGCCTGCATTGCGCCTGGCTGTGGAAGCTCTGGACGAAATGAACGTACGCGGCCAGGTGCAGCTGATCATTTCCGGAGGCATTCGCACCGGAGCTGACGTCGCGAAAGCGCTCGCCATGGGCGCGGACGCCGTGTCCATCGGCCAATCTGCCATGATGGCGCTGGGGTGCAACAGCGAGACCTACAGCAAAGACGGCCAGCAGTTCGACGTGTCGCAGGAATACGAGAAGCTGGGTACCGCGCCGGGCTTTTGCCATCACTGCCATACGGGACTTTGCCCCGTAGGTGTGACGACCCAGCTTCCGGACCTGGAGCAGCGCCTGCAGCCGGAATGGGGCGCCCGCAGGTTGAAGAACTACCTCAAGACACTCAACATGGAGCTGACGACCCTGGCCAGGGCGTGCGGGAAATCCAATGTCCATCATTTGGAGCGGGAGGACTTGGTCGCTCTCACGGTGGAAGCGGCGGCGATGGCGAAAATCCCTCTTGCTGGAACCAATTGGATCCCGGGGGAATCGCGCACCTGACCTGCAGTCCCTTGGATGACTCACCGTCTTCGCTTCCGAAGGCGCCTCTGGGGTGCCTCAATGGGCAGAGGAAGTGCGGTCTTGTATTTCACCTGTTTGAGCGCCACGCTCGATTGGATGTTTCCGACGCCAGGGATTTTGGACAAGTCGGTGACGAACCTTTGGAACTCCTGCAGATCTGAGACCACCACCCGCAGAAGGTAGTCTGAGCTTCCCGTCATCAGATAACACTCCATCACTTCCGGACGGGCCGCGATGGCCTTTTCGAAGGCATTCAGGCTGGCTTCGATCTGTTTTTCCAGCCGCACCTGCACAAAGACGCTGACGCCCAGTCCCACGGCCTGGGCATTCAACAGCGTGACATGCCCGCTGATGAAACCGCCCTCCTCTAGTGCTCTCACGCGCGCCAGGCAAGGCGAAGGAGATAGGTGCACTTTTTCTGCGAGATCGACGTTGGCGATCCGCGCGTTCTCCTGCAACGCCGAGAGGATGTTCCAGTCGATGGAATCGAGCTCGGAGGAATGCATGAGGGGGACCTCACAAGAACAGCATTTTGTGCCAGAAACCAGCCAGCCAACAGCATAAACATTCGCTGCGCACCTTGGCAACAGCGAAAGAACAACACCGCCTGCTGTGCCAGCCGCTCTAGAATGCACGCCTTAGTCGAGAACAGCCGAAGCCGGTTCTCGACGACCAATAACCGGTTCAGCGATCTGCGAGCCACAGGAGGCTGCGATGAGTTCGGCTCTTCTTCCCACCTTCCCCGTCTTGGACTCCGACCCGCAGGAGACTTGGGAGTGGCGAGAGGCCCTCGATGACGTGCTGCGCTGCGACGGCCCTCAGCGGTGCACCGAGCTGTTGCACAGCGTGCTTGAGCATGCGCGCAGCCGGGGAGTCGCGGTCCATCCGATCGTCAACACGCCCTATTGCAACTCAATCCCGCCGGCGGCTCAGCCTGCTTACCCAGGCGATCTCGAACTGGAACACAAAATTACGGCTGTAGTGAGGTGGAACGCACTGGCGATGGTAGTCCGGGCCAATCGGGAAGGCAGCGAACTGGGCGGCCATCTTTCCAGCTATGCTTCGGGCGCGGAGTTGTTCGAGGTTGGATTCAATCACTTTTTTCACGGCAACGACCTGGTGCAGGATTCGGAAAGAACGGCAGACCTGGTGTTTTTTCAGCCGCATTCCGCTCCCGGCATCTACGCCCGCGCTTTTCTCGAAGGAAGGCTTACGGAACAGCACCTGGCGAGTTTCCGCCGTGAAGTGGGAGGCCAGGGATTGTCTTCCTACCCTCACCCGTGGCTGATGCCGCAGTTCTGGCAATTCCCGACCGGCTCGATGGGACTGGGGCCGCTGACCGCGATCTACCAGGCGAGATTCATGCATTACCTCCGAAATCGGGGGTTGTTGGATCCCGGAGATCGAAAAGTTTGGGCCTTCGTCGGCGATGGCGAGATGGACGAACCCGAATCGATCGCCGGGTTGACGCTGGCGGCCCGCGAGAACTTGGACAATCTGATCGTGGTGGTGAACTGTAATCTGCAGCGACTGGACGGCCCGGTGCGAGGCAATAGCTCGATCATTCAGGAATTGGAGCGCCTGTTTGCCGGCGCCGGTTGGAACGTGATCAAGGTGCTCTGGGGTTCCGACTGGGATGACCTGTTTGCGCGCGACTCGGCCAACGTGATCCTGCGCCGGCTGCACGAAACGGTCGATGGAGAGCTCCAAAGCTATGCGGCTCACGATGCAAATTTCAACCGGGAGCGGTTCTTCAGCAAATATGCCGAGCTGCGTCAATTGGTTTCGCACCTCTCCGACAAGCAGATCGATGGTCTGACTCGCGGAGGCCACGATCCAGTGAAGATTCATGCTGCCTTCGATGCCGCCTCGAGACACACCGGACAACCCACCGTCGTGCTCGCTCAGACGAAGAAGGGTTACGGACTTGGCCGCTGGGCCGAAGGGCGCATGTCGGCTCACCAGCAAAAGAAGCTTGGCGCGGAAGCCCTCCTGTCGTTTCGCAACCGGTTTGGGTTGCCTTTGTCGGACGCGGAGGTCAACGACGCGCGCTTCTACCGGCCGCCGGCGAATAGCCCGGAAATGCGCTACCTTCACGAGTGTCGCAAACGCCTGCGCGGGTACCTGCCCGTGCGCTCCACCAAAGCTCGTCGGATGGACCCACCGAAGCGGGAATCCTTTGCCTCGTTCGCTTTCGAAGCACAGACGCGCGAGATGTCGACGACTGTGGCCTTTGTGCGAATGCTGACCGGCCTGCTCAAGGACCCCCGGCTCGGCCCCTGCCTGGTTCCGATCGTGGCTGATGAAGCGCGAACTTTTGGGATGGAGTCGCTTTTCCGAAGAATTGGGATCTACTCGCACTGCGGCCAGCTCTATGAGCCGGAAGACCACGACTCGCTGCTCTACTACAAAGAATCGCTGGACGGGCAGATTCTGGAAGAAGGGATCACCGAGGCGGGGGCCCTGTCCTCCTGGATTGCCGCTGGCACCTCTTACAGCCACCACGGTCTGCCGATGGTGCCTTTCTTCATCTACTACTCGATTTTCGGATTTCAACGGGTCGGCGATCTGATCTGGGCTGCAGCAGATTCCCGCGCCCGCGGCTTCCTGCTGGGCGCCACTGCCGGGCGCACGACGCTCTCAGGCGAAGGTCTGCAACACCAGGATGGCTCCAGCCATCTCATGGCTTCCAGCATCCCGAACTGCCGCGCCTACGATCCTTGCTTCGCCTACGAACTGGCCGTGATTTTGGAAGACGGGCTGAAAACGATGCTCGACCGGCAGGAGGACGTCTTCTACTACTTGACGTTGATGAACGAGAACTACCAGCACGCCACGATGCCAGCAGGAGCGGCAGAGGGCATTTTGCGCGGGATGTATCTCGTGCGGCCCAGCCCCCTCGCGGCAGATCCGGCCCCGCGGCGCGTTCAGCTGCTGGGATCCGGGACAATCCTGCGAGAAGTGCTGGCGGCTGCGGAGCTTCTCGAAAACGACTGGAGCATCGCTGCTGATGTTTGGAGCGTGACCAGTTTCACCGAACTGCGCCGGTCGGGTCTTGAGTGCGAACGGTGGAACCGGTTCAACGCGGCTGCGGAGCCCAAGCGCGCGTGGACCGAGCAGTGCCTGCAATCGGTCAGCGGCCCGGTGATTGCAGCAACCGATTATGTGCGGGCGGTTCCCGACCTGATTCGGGCTTGGATTCCGCGGCGATATGTGACGCTGGGGACGGATGGCTTCGGGCGGAGCGACACGCGGGCGGCACTACGGCGCTTCTTCGAGGTCGACCGCGCCAGCATTGCGCTAGCAGCGATCAAGGCTCTGGCCGATGAGGGTGCAGTGAACCGGTCGCTCGTGCAAGAGTGCATGACCCGGTACGGCTATCAACCGCCAGCGTCTGCACCCTGGGCGGACCGGCGTTCAGAATAACCCGCGCGAAGGCGAAGACATCGCGTGCAAGCTCCTGGCTTGCGATCCAGGCGGCTGCGGACCGCGCGCTCGGGTCTGGTCCGTGACCGGTTGCGATCCAAGCCCCCTGCCAGAGCGTCGACTACTGTTTTAGCCGACGCTTTGCACCGAGCCGGTCTCGGCCGCGCGATAGAGAGCGAAAACGACCTTCAGCGCCTGCAGGCCTTCGTGACCTGTCACCGGTGGAGGCGCAGAGCCGGCGGCGCAGTTCACCGCAGCTTGGACGAACCTGGCGTAACCGTTCGCCTCGCGAGCGTACCGCATGATTTGAACGCCTGTCGGGGCTCCAGCCTGAGTCGAGTACCATTGCAGCGGCGCATCGCTCATCAAGTCGCACTGCAACCAGCCTTGCTCGCCCCAGATCTTGCAATGATTGTGGTAACCGCGATCCAGGTAGTATCCCGCGTGCATGGTGCCCAGCATTCCTTTTTCGAACAGCAAAGTCAGCACCGCGGCGTCCTCGACGTCGAAAGGCTGGCCTCCCACGTTGCGCGCAAAACCGCAGACTTGCCGGATGCGATCGCCTGAGATGAGCTGGACCAGATCAATCCAGTGAATGCCCAGCCAGAGCAGGAAGCCTCCGCCCGCCTGAGCCTTTGAAGCAAACCATGACTGTCGGTACGCGGGCTGCCTGAGGCGCGCTTGATCGGCAATGAGGTGAAAGTCGGCGCCGTAGAGCCGGCCTAGCGCGCCGGCAGCAACCAGTTCACGCGCCTTTTGGATTGCTGGAGCGAGGCGATTCGCCAGCGCCAACATGAGGTGAAGGCGCTTGGAATCGGCCAGGTGCACCAGCGGCTCGAAGTCCTCTGGCCGAACGCAAGCGGGCTTTTCGGCGAGCACGTGGCAGCCCGCTTCGAGCGCAACTCCAATCGCCACAGGGGCACGGTGAGCCGCGAGCGAGACCAGCGCCAGGTGAGGCCGAACGGCGTCCAGCATCGCCCGTTGGTCGTGGTAAGTCTTCAATGCCAGGCGCGGTGCGAACGAACGCGCTTTCTCGAACACGCTGCCCGTCGATTCGGCCAACCCAACTTGCGACACTCCACGGCAAACATTAAGAGCGTCGAAATACTGTTCCAGGTGGGTGGCTGAGGCATCCATAACGACTCCAACCCGGATCGGTTCTGCCATGGCTCCTCCTTTGTTCGACTGCAAACGTGCGCAACTCCCGGCAGCGTTTCAGTCTTCGTGTGTCGATTCGAGTTTCTCAGGCTCTTAGCGAAACATGCCGGTATTTCAGCAGATCGAGTCTGCCGGTTGTGGTGTTACTGGCGCCCAAAACAGATCAGGGAAAGCCTCAATCATCTCTGGACTCCCGCGGCGGCTTGCTATCCACCGGGGCGACGACCTTTCCCGGGAGCAACGCAGAGGTTCCCGTTTGTTCGGGAATGACGACGCCACTGGCTGCAGTCCTGTGGCGCGTGGCATGGGCATCCTGCCCATGGCTAGAGTTTGCACCTTTCCGAAGGGGACAGGCGCGTGACGCTTATGCGCTCGTAGCGCCGCACGCCAGTGCGGCCCTGGAGATTGGGCATCGCAAATGTGGGAGCGGACCTCTGGGCCGCGATCGGTGCCGGACGAGGATTCTGGTCGCCGTCCGGAGGCCGGCTCCCACATTCAAATGTCCAAACTCCAGACATAGGCATCCTGCCTATGGCAGAGTTGAAGTGTAGAAACTCCAGGGTGCCACTGGCGTGGCGCACACCGAGCTTCCGTGCGTCCATAACGGGTGTCGTCCTTTGAGCCTTGACAGTCTGCTTTTCTTTGGTGGTGGCACGCCACACGGATTGGTCACCGCAGCGGCGGGCAGGCGCTTCGCCCTCCGAAGCCAGCAGGCCCAATTGATCTTCGGGCGCTGTTCTGGCAAAGTCGTCATGACTGGAAAGGCGTTCGGTTCCACCACGCACTGAGAGCAGGAACAACGAAACAGTTTTCGCTTCGTGGAGACTTCCGTTCCTTGGGCGTTTTGAAGCTTCCCAAGACATCATACTTCACTGCAAGCCAATGAGGCTCGAATCTACAACGGAAATCTCAACAGCACAGGACTCCTTTCGGCTTGCAGCCTATCTCCAAATCAGCGCCCTGATCAGTCTTTCGGTTTGGATGCTCCTGTTTCTTCCCGACTTTCTGGTTCGACAAGGTTGGTCATCGCAGAAGGTCGGCTGGGCGGTCGGGTCGTACTTCAGCATTTACCTTCTAATGCAGATCCTGGCAGGCCAGCTGGCGAATCGCTATGGCAACATCACGACGGCGCTCATCGGAGCCGGGCTTGGGGTCGCAGCCAGTATTAGCTACATGCTTGCGCTGAAATGGCCCAATACGATTTTCGCAGCGCGGATGTTACACGGATCGGCGTCCGCACTTGTCACCATTGGGGTCGTCTCTCATCTGGCGGATTCCGTACCGGTACGCCTGAAAGGCCGGGTGCTGGGGTATTTTGGTGTGCCTGGATTTGTGATGCTGGCGGCCGGTCCATCGCTGTCGGAAATCCTCAGGAAAGCGAGTGGAGTTGGCGGGGCTTTCGCCGCCGTCTTTGCGATCTATCTCATACTGATTTCCATTCTGCGGCATCTTCCCGAGTCGCTGCAGCGAGAAGACCTTCCTTCTGAGCCCCTTGTCCACATGCTTCGGGAGAACTTTCGGAGGTTGAAGTCAATTTTGGCCTACTCGTTTGGGTTTGGGTTCTGCTGCTCGGTTTGGCAGAGTTTTCTGGCGCCCTCGTTGAGCCATCTCGGCGCCGGTGCCGTTTCGATTTTCGGTGTTGGCTACGGCGCGGGCGCCATCGTGAGCCGGCTCGGAATCAGCCAGCGTCTGGAAGTCGGATCGCGGCGGCTGGGCGCCATCGCGAGTTTGAGCGCCTACGGCGCCTGCCTGGCTTTGCTGCCTCAATCTGCTCGCATTTGGCAGCTCGGAATTCTAGCGTTGCTCATCGGCCTGTGCCACGGAGTCTACTATCCAGCGCTGAGCTCGCTGGCTACAGAGCGCTTTCACCAATCTGGAACCGGCGCTGCCATGAGCCTTTACATGTCAGCTTCCAGTTTAGGCCACTTTCTTGGCCCGCCCCTGTGGGGGCTGCTGGCGGATCTTACCGAGTTCCAATGGATCTTTGCGGCAGCCGGCGCGACGCTCGTGGTTGCCAGCCTGGCATTCGTAGCGAACGAAAGGAGGTCTTGATGCCGATGCGGCCGGGATTGACGCGACGCCAGGCTTTGAAGGGAACGGTGGCAGGACTGGCCGCTAGCTCCCTAGGGTTCTCGAGAGCCTTCGCCGAAACACACTTCGAGATATCGATGTTTCGTGCCGACATCACTCCGCCGCTGGGCCACGCGCTCATGGGTGGAGGCATTACGCCCGCGCGGCGCATCGACGACCCCCTGTGGGCGAATGGGTTTGTGCTCAAAGGCGGAGAGCTGCCGATCGTGCTGGTTTCGCTTGACTGGTGCGAAGTGCGCAACGACGCGTATGACCGCTGGCGCGCAGTGCTCGCCAAGGCTGCCGGAACCCGCCGAGAACGGGTGCTGCTGAGTTGTATTCATCAGCACGATGCGCCGATTGCGGACCTCACGGCGCAGCGGCTGCTAAACGAAGCAAAAGCCGCAGGCAGCATCTGCGACCTGGAGTTTCACGAATTGGCCGTTCAGCGCGTGGCTCAAGCGCTGCAGGCGAGTCGAGGGTCGCCCCGGCGTGTAACCCACTTGGGACTCGGGCAGGCTAAGGTCGAGAAAGTCGCGTCGAACCGAAGATATGTCGGTCCGGATGGGAAGCTGCTCTTCAATCGAACGAGTGCCACGCGAGATGCGTGGATCCGAGCGCAGCCTGAGGGAACGGTGGATCCGTGGCTGAAGACTCTCAGTTTCTGGGATGGCGAGCAGCCTGTGTTGGCGCTGAGCCGCTATGCCACGCATCCCATGAGCTATTACGGGAAAGGAGGCGTCTCAAGTGACTTCATGGGAATGGCCCGCCAGCGGCGCCAGCAGGAAGACCCTGGGGTCAAACAGATCTATGTTTCCGGTTGCAGTGGCAACGTCACAGCCGGCAGATACAACGACGGCGCTCCAGAAAATCGACCCGTGTTGGCAGATCGAATCCACCAGGCAATGACGGCGGCCTGGAAGAATACTCGCCGCCAGCCCTTGGCCGGATTGCGGTTTCGGTCGCTGCCGCTGATCCTGGAGCCTCGTAACGACGCGGGATTTTCCGAAGTCGATTTGGAGACGCGGCTCAGAACCGATCCGAAGCCCTTTGGACAATGTCTGGCGGCACTGGGCCTGAGCTGGCAAAGACGCAGCGAGGCGGGCCGAGCCATCGATGTGCCGGTTGTCGACTTCGGCTCCGCGCAACTTCTTCTACTACCCGGCGAAATGTACGTGGAGTTCCAACTGATGGCGCAGCAGCTTCGGCCCGATTCGTTTGTGATGGCCGTGGGGTATGGGGAATGTGCTCCAGGCTATGTTCCGATCGAACGTGCTTTTGAAGAAAACGACACGAACCTGAAAGACTGGTGCTGGGTTGGGCCGGGTTCCGAAGCGCGAGTCACTCAAGTCTTGCGTAGAGCCCTGGTTCAGCGCGCGTAGCCCCTAGTGGCCGTGGGCCTTTCGTTGTGGTCCGCTACCCATAACCCCTGCGAAACGGCGCGATGATGGTGGCTATCAATATGTGGGAATCAGGGTGGAGTCTTTGGTCCGTTGGTGGCAGCAGAACGAAAACTCCTGGCAGCCGGTTGAGCTTGGAGTCACACGTGAACCGCCGGCAGTTTCTGATGTGTTCATGTTCAACTTTGGCTGTTCAGCGGTTGCTGGCGCAGGCGCAGCCGTCGTTCGGAGACGTGCTACAAGCCAAGGTCTTGGCAAAGCCTGCGCTTGTTTCCCAGAGTATCGTGTATCAACATCCGGATCAGGATCCTTACAATGCGCAGAATCGCTTCGGCTTCAATCACGCTCCAAGTGTAACGCTTCTGTCAGATGGACGCTTGCTCGCAGCTTGGTTCTCCGGGCCTTTCGAGGCTTCTGTGAGCCAGGTCATCCTTGGCTGTTACTCCGCGGATGAAGGACAGAGTTGGGGGCCGGCAGAAGTTCTGAACGATTTCGCTCGAACATCCGACTTCGATCCGGCATTTATTCAGGATGGGAAGCGAACTTGGTTGTTCTTCTCAGCCGGACGATGGGACCGCTATCCGTTCGTTCGAGGCGAGAATGAGGTCGGGCCGGAGTCTTTCAAGACCTACTGCAGTTACACCGACGATGCGGCGCGCCGTTGGTCGGAGCCGCGCGTGGCATTCGAGAAAGTGGGTTGCCGAACCAATGGCCTCAGGCTTTCCAGCGGGGAGTTGTTGCTGCCCATTTATGGGTTCGTCGGAAGAACTGCCGGGGTCTTGAAATCGACGGACCGGAGCAAATCGTGGAGGCGCTGCGGCGATATTTCTTGTCCCGCCGGGGCCGACGAGCCAACCATCGCGGAGTTGAGCTCGGCAAGAGTGCTCATGTTCCTGCGTACCAACGATGGGTTCATCTGGAAGTCCGTCTCTCGAGACAAAGGCGAGACGTGGAGTGCTGCCGAGAAGACGGCGTTCGTTGCCGGAGCGGCGTCGCACAATCTTCTGCGACTGCGCGATGGTCGCATCGTTCTCACCCATAACGCCAGCCGCCCTCCATTGCGGACGCTTCTAACGCTGCGGATTTCCGGCGACGACGGAGTGTCGTGGGGAGACGCGTTGACGCTGGCGGAGATCGCGGCGCCTGGAGAAAACGAGCAGATCTGGGGTCGCCAGGTGACTTATCCGTCAGTTGCAGAGCTCGCGAACGGAGATCTTGTCGCTGTGTGGGCTGAGATTGCTTTGGGTAACCGCGTGCAATATGGAAACATTCACTCAGCCAGCGTGCGAGTTTGAAGGGCGCGATGATCGGCGCAGCGCCGCATCGGCCGGCCGCTGACTCCCAGAATCTCGGCTGCCTGCCACCACTTTAGTTCCGTCGCCCGCAAGATCCCCTACTGACAGGCCTGCAGCTTGTCCATAGGGAACATGGTTCGCCAGGAGGCCCGCCCGTCCAGTTGTTCTACAGCGTCATCCGTTCATTTCTGTCGATCGGCTGTGCTCTGCCAACAGCGCCAGCCATAAAGGACACAATGAGATCTCCAGCCACCAAGCTCACCGTTGTTCTAGCCTCCGCCTGGTTTACGCTCTTAGCGAACGGCTCAGCCTTAGTTTCACAGAAGACCCGCGCCGATGAGCCCCTGCTGACGCAGACCGATGTCTTTCTGGAAGGTGAACAGGGCTATCATACCTACCGCATCCCGGCGATGGTAATTTCCAAGAAAGGAACGATCCTGGCGTTCTGCGAAGCCAGGAAGAACAGTTCGGCTGACCACGGAGACATCGATCTGGTGCTGAGGCGGAGTTTTGACAATGGGAAAACCTGGGGCCCAATGCAAATCGTCCACGAGGAAGGGGGCACAGCCAGAATTACGATTGGCCAACCTACTCCAATCGTGGAGCGGGAAACAGGAACCATCCATCTCCTTTTCTGTCGAGACAACCAGCAGGCGTTCTACACCAAAAGCACCGACGACGGCGCGAACTTTCATCACCCGACGGAGATCACCGCCGCGTTTGCCGATTTCGATTCCCAGCTCGCATCCGATCTATCCCAGACCAAGATCGGTGACCGGCAGGACGGCTTGCCCTTCAAAGTGACCCGGTTGGCGACAGGACCCGGTCATGCCATTCAGACACGCAGGGGGCGACTTCTGGTTCCAGTGTGGCTCAACTCCTATAAAGTGTTTCCGTCTTCGGCAGGCGGACCGAATGAGGTCATCGACTATCGATACCGTGCTGCGGTGATCTACAGCGACAACAACGGCTTGACGTGGAGTCCCGGGAAAGTCATCGCCAGCGACAGCCTGGAAGCCAATGAGGCGATGGTGGAGGAGTTAACGGATGGTTCCCTGCACTTGAACATGCGGGTGGTGAGGCGGAAAAGCCGGACGGTTGCACACAGCACAGATGGCGGCAGCACTTGGTCGAAGGCCGTTGCTGACGAGAACCTCATCGATCCGGAATGCCAGGCTGGGCTCGTTCGCTTCACGCAGGGGAGCGCTCATCGCAAAAACCGCCTCGTGTTTTCAAACCCTGCCAGCCTCAAGCGGGAACGGCTCACCATCAAACTCAGTTACGACGAAGGCCGGAGTTGGCCAGTGGCAAAGCTGTTGAACGCAGGTCCCTCGGGATATTCCGATCTGGCGATTCTCAACGACATGACCATCGGCTGCCTTTACGAACGAGGCGAACAGCGGGTCTACCAGAAACTGACCTTTGCCCGCTTCAACCTGGCGTGGCTCACCGATGGCAAGGATGATCTACGATAGCGAGACGGTCGTACCTACCTCCAGAGTGGCTTCTTGGACAGCCGCGCTCTCCTGAACCCGGAAGCGCGGACATTGCATCGTGCGGCTCCTTGAGTCTTTGTTGTGCGGGAAGAGGGCATTGGATTTAGGATCGCGTTGGATGCATGAGCGGCGCCGTCCGCGCAGGCGGTGGTCTGACCAGGATGCGAGGCAATTACGGTGAGGGTTGGCTGAGGCTCACATGAACGGAACTCTTTCTCACTCCAGATGGCTCCCCCGGCGCTCATTCATGAAACAGATGATCTCCACCAGCGCCATGGCACGCGTTGCACCGGGATTTCTGATCGCGCAGGGGAACGCAACACAACCCAAAGTCAGCCGTGAATTGTTTGTCAAATCTCCCGGGAAGGGCGCCGCGGTGATGGCCTTCGCTTACTACACGCGACGGAAGGGATTGGACTTGATGTCCATCGAGCAGCGCTGGTCGCGCTCAGACACGATCGATCTTGCTTATTACCGATACTCGAATAACAACGGACGCACCTGGACGGAGCCCGAAAGGAAGATCACCGGAGAAAGACGCCCCGGAGGTACCTGGCGGCTGCATCCACGGGGAGGATATGTCGATCCCCGCACGGGCCGTTTCCTGGAAATCTGGAACGAAGGGATCTTGCCTAATGATGACCCGCTCGAGGGGATGCGCCAGTGGAACGTTTTCTACTCGGTTTCAGAGAATGGCGGAAAGACGAAATCGGCCGTCCAGCAAATCATTCACGAAGGCAAGGAGTTCGGTCCTCAACATCCGTTGCCGGGGGTCTACACCGGCAAGAACTGTGTCATGATCGGCGACCACGCCTGCCTGCCGATGACTTACAAGGATGGCTCGATTCTTCTGCCCGTCCAGATTTCGCCGCTTGCACCTGATGGCCGCCTTGCCAATCCGGGGGGTGGCTACACGTACCTGGATGTGGCGGTGATGCACGGTCGCTGGCAGGGCGCCGGTCTGGTCTGGCGTATGTCTGAAGTCGTCAAAGGAGATCCGGCGCGTTCGACGCGCGGCATGGACGAAGCAACCATCGAGACGCTGGCCGATGGGCGGCTCATCATGGTCATGCGCGGATCCAACGACAAGAAGCATGAGCTGCCCAGTTATCGCTGGGTCTCCTACTCCTCCGACGGCGGGTGGAAGTGGACCCAGCCTGAGGCCTGGACGGACTCCAGTGGAGAGGCATTCTACTCGCCGAGCGCTTGTTCGCAACTTCTTCGGCACTCGAGCGGCAAGCTCTACTGGCTCGGCAACATCAACAAGGCCAATCCACGCGGCAATCGCCCGCGCTACCCCTTTTACGCCGGCGAGGTCGACCGACGCTCCGAACTTCTCAAGCGGGAGACGCGGCAGGTCCTGGTGCACATGACCCGCCTGTTCGCGTTCAAGGATGGCTGGGTTGGGGACGCCCATTTGTATCGGATCGCGGTCTAGGCGACTAGGGGCAACACTTGTGAAAGGTGTTCTCGGTGTTGCGGGCTACGAGGTGGGTGCGTCGCGCATCTTCGACGCACCAGGCAGGTCGGGTGAAGGTTGCGTTCGAGAAGACGGAACGTATCCTCCAGTGCTGCTTTCGCCAGGGGCTGCTCGTTCGGGGGTGGTTCGTAGAACCTTCCTGCTGCAGCGGCGGTCTGTGACCGCGGCGAGGCGGCTGGTAAAGCCGCCCGAGAACTGTTGAGCAATGCCAGAGGCTGCTTCCGAGAAACGGCTTATCGAATATCCAATTTTCGGGCCAGGGCGAAGTCTTCGGCCGAGGAGATTCCGGCTGGCGCGAGAGAAACGAGGTCGACTGCTTTGAACAACCATTTTGCCTTATCCAAGGAGCATCTATTAAAGCACGTGGGCTCGATGGACCAACTGGCGTCTGTTCAGCGCATCGCTTTCCTGGACGGCCGAGCAAAGTCGGTCGAAGCCTTTCAAATCGACACCGGATCGGGGCTTGGCTTCACGGTCCTGAGCGACCGCGCCATGGATCTGGCGGGCGTGAACTACAACGGGAGATCCTTGTGCTGGCGCTCGCCTGCAGGCATCGTAGCACCCACTTACTACGAACGGCAGGGGAACGGCTGGCTGCGCGGGTTTAGCGGAATGCTGGCGACTTGCGGGCTTAGAAACGTAGGACCTCCGAGTTCGGAGGGTCTGGAGACCTACGGCATTCATGGGGAGATTTCCTATGCTCCGGCTACCGACGTGTCGCTGGTGCGAGGTTGGGAAGGAGATCGATACCGCATCCAGCTTTCCGGTTTGGTTCGTGAAAGTTATCTTTTTGGCCCGAATCTCACGCTGCGTCGGACCTGGAAAACCGAGTTCGGCGCCAACTGGATCGAACTGGAAGATCGCGTCACCAACGAGGGATTCCGGCCGGAAATCCACTTGCATCTCTACCACTGGAACTTCGGCTTTCCCTTTCTCAACGAGAAGAGCCGGTTGTATCTCACGACCAACCAGGTCGAAGCGCGCGACGAAGTAGCCAAGACCGGCGCTTGGCGGACGTTTCTCCCGCCGACGGCTGGATTCAAGGAAGAAGTTTTCATTCACTCCTACCGAGGAAAGGCGCCGGAAGAGGGCCATGCTCTCGTGGTCTCGGACGACACCGAGCGAAGTTTCGCAGTCGAGCTGTCTTACACGACGCGCGATTTGCCCTATCTCTGGCAGTGGAAAATGTGCGGCCAAGGCGACTATGTTCTCGGAGTCGAGCCGACCAATTCCCTGATGGGAGGACGCGGGCGTTGGCAGGAGTGGCACCAGCCCAGCCAGCTGCAACCGGGAGAAACCCGCCAGTTTCGATTGCGCTTCACCGTGTTGTCCAATTCAGAAGCAGTGTCGGGTGCCATGCTCCGATATGCGAAAGGCGCATGAGAAACAGGGCCTTCGATAAGACGCGCGTGCCCATCGCACGAGCTTCCGGCGCGTGAGTCGAGCTTGTGCCTTTCCCATGGGGACATGGGAGCGACGCCCGTGGGCTTGTAGTGCCGCACGCAGCGCGGCCAGGCGAAGCACTGTGTGCGTCACTCTGGAGTTTCTACATTTCGAAGCCGGCTATGCGCTCGTAGTGCCGCACGCAGTGCGGCCATTCTGAAGCACTGCGTGCGGCACTACGAACGGGCCGATCAATCGGCCGGCTCTCAAGGGGGGATTCATTCTGCGTTGTCCAATGACTCGTCTATCTCCTGAAGTCTCTCGCAGGTCTCGCGAAGGCGGCTACGCAGACAACCCATCTGGGTTCGGAGGATCATCATGACGGACCCGTCGCGAAGCTCCACCAGTCCAGGTTCCATGGCACCGCGCTTGGGAAGGTCGAGCTCCGACTGCGATTTCTTCCAGCTCCGGCCACGATCGTCAGAGCAATAACAGAACGAGACCCAGTGATCGCGCTTGCGAAAATCTGGCGAAAAAGCAATGGGCTCAAGCAGCCGTCCGGATTTGAGCTGAATCACCCGATCGTTGTTCATCACGTGATAGCCTGCCGCCGGGGTGACGCAGATCGGCGCGTCCCAAGTCTTCGCTTCGTCGCGCGAGAGCTTCAGGTAGACTTTCAAATCGGAACTGGAGTTCTTGTGCAGGTAGAAGAACGCAATGTCCCCGGAGTGAAGCCTCCGCAACGTCACCGACATCACATTTTCCCGTCCGATGTTTTCGAGCAAGGTGAAGGTAGGCGACCACGTTTGCCCGCGGTCTGACGTGTAAGTTCCAACGATTTTGGCGGGAGAATGATCTTCCGACTCGCCACCGTAGTATTCGGTGTACGCCAACAGAATACGTCCATCTTTGAGCCGGACCATCGACCCTTCGGAATGACGGGGGTTTTCGGAGGGTTTTCGGGCGTGGCCGGCGCGACAATTTGCTGGAGGATACGAGGCATTCGCTGCGTGATCTTCGCTACCCGGTTGACCGCAAGTGAAACGCTGCAGAAATCAGCGCCAGCAGCACAAACAGAATTCGCCGTTTTGTTTTCATGGCCGGTTTCGTCCGCCGTTGAACATTGTCATGCGACGTTTGGAAACTGTAATAGCGAGTGAGCCCTGGACAACATAATGACGAGCCTGTTTTTGCCTCGCACGATGGTCTCCGGTCCCGCTCGCTCGCAGCCGAGCGCCACAGGAGTCAGACGACGGCCCCACTCCAGAACTAACAAACCTAGAAGGCGGTGGCAGCCACGCCCGCGTCGTGGAGTGCAGCAGTCTTCTGCCGCTTTCGGACGGAAAGCCGGATTTTGCCGTGGGAGTTCGTTGACGTGTCACTCGGAACAGTGATTCTTAGCGATCTGTTCACACGGTCTGCGAACAGAGCCGCGGAGACTGCCCACCGCAGGTTTCTAGCCCCCTGCATTGAATCGGTCGAGTCAGTGAGGAACAAGTTAGCCGGTTAAGTTAGCCGGTTATGCGCGATGAAACGAGGATTTTGTTCTTGTGTCGGCGCGACACGGCAGGAGGTAGGGCGGGCTGTCCTCAGCCCGCCGCGAAGTGCCGATGCGTTGGGAAAACGGCGCGGTAAGGACACCGCGCCCCACCTGTCGCAACCCGGATATCAAGGGCGAAGCCCTTGCCTAGTTAGTAAATCAGGAACCCGCCATCCACGATCAACGTGGCTCCGTGCACAAAGCTGGCGCCATCGGATGCGAGAAACGCCGCGGCGTTGCCGATCTCTTCTGGCAGCCCGCGGCGGGCCAGAGGCGTCTTACGCACGTAGTCGCGCTTGACTCCCGCCTCGGCAAGCTCTTGGGCGATCTGTCGGTTTTTTTCCACAACGATGTCTCCCGGCGCGATGCAGTTCACGCGGATTCCGGCGTCTGCCAGATCCAGCGCCATTGCTTTCGTGAGCCCTTCCATGCCTGCCTTGCTGGCACAGTAAGCAGCGGCTCGCTGCTGAGCTGCAAAAGCGCCCACCGATGAGATGTTGAGAATGACCCCTTTGCCTCTCGATACCATGTGGCGGGCGGCTTCCTGGGAACACATGAAGGCTCCCTTCAGATTCACATCCAGGATCGTGTCCCAGGTTTCGTCGGAGCAGTCGAGGAAGGGCGAGAGAGCCGGCATCCCCGTGATGGCAGCGTTGTTGACAAGAATGTCGATCTGTCCAAACTCTTGCAACGTCTCTTTGACGAGTTGCTGCACCTGCTGGCGGGAAGAGACATCGCAGGCCCTGGCTTTGACACGGATTCCGGTTGGGTCGAGCTCGCTAGCAGTTTGCTGAGCGACTGCCAGGCGGCGTTGGGCCAACATCAGTTTGGAGCCTTCTTTGAGCAAGGCTCGGGCGATGCCCTTGCCGATGCCAGTTCCACCCCCTGTGATGAGTGCGACGCGGTCGTTGAGTTTCATGGCTGTGATTGGGTGGCAACACAGCGCTGGGCTGTGCTGCGCGCATGGGTCAATTGTGGATGCAGAGATAAGGGCTTATACATGGGCGATCGTTCCAGATCGGCGTCACCTCCAGCCGAGCCAGCGATCTTCAACCTCGTTCCCGCGAAAAGCCGTACACGGGCTTCCAGCCTGTGCAACCGTCGCTCCTGCGCTGGCGGGAGCCCAGGGATGCTTAGGGCTGTCCCTCAAGTACAGGCCGCCATAGGAAGCCTGGATTCCCACCCCACGCTTTCGCGAGGGCAGGCTTTCAGACGGTGCGCCGTTGTCTGACTCTCTGGGGTCCTGGCCAACCCGAACTGAACAGCATCGAGAGCGCGGTGCATCCCCCAGCCAAACGCGACTCGCCAGTTCCAAAGCGGCAGAGGACTGCCGCAGTCCAAGACGCTGCTCGAACCCCGTGCATGCGTTTTTGGAGCGCTCCAGTTCTCTGGAGCTTTCGGTCCCTTAGGCGGGCTGAAAGGACAATTTTGTTTTCGTTTTTCTCGTGCTCGTCGCCGTCCTCGACGAGCACGAGGACGATAGTCGGGGATACCCGTTGCGTGTTACAGCCCTCGGCTCAGGATGGCCTCGACTTCCCGGAGCGTGATGGCGACGTCTTCCTCAGTGTGGGCCGAAGACAGATACCAGGTTCCGCGCGTGATGGTTCTGACGCCCGCGTCGACAAGGCGGGTCACGAGTTTGCTGTAAGTGGCAACATCCCGTCTCACCCAATCGCGGTAGTTCCGCAAGGTCGCCGCATCGGTCAAGCTGGCCTGCACCACAGGGCCTTGCCCGCCCAACAAGGCGGGTATTCCCGCTTTGACGAAGCGTTGCCGGAGGCCCTCGCGCAGCAATTCTCCTAGCCGGTAAAGCTGTGGGTAAACCGTATCCTGATTCTCTTTCAGATACCGAACGGTCGCCAAGCCCGCGGCGATAACGACTGGGTTGCTGTTGTAGGTCCCGGCATGGACCACCTTGCCTTCCGAAATCAGGTCCATCCACTCGGCTTTCCCCACCACCGCGCTCAGCGTGAAGCCGCTGGCAATTCCTTTGGCATAGGTCGCCATATCCGGCGTGACGCCGAAAGCCTCTTGGGCGCCGCCCAAGCCCAATCGAAATCCGGTGATGACCTCGTCGAAGATAAGTGCTGCCCCGTGCTCGCTGCACAGCTTCCGCAAGCCCTCCAGGAATCCAGGTAGTGGAGCAATGGAGCCTGCATTGCACATCATGGGCTCGGTGAGCACGGCTGCGATCTCGATGCCTCTCTGCCGAAAAAGCTTCTCCATCACATCAAGATCGTTCCATGGCATCACCAGGAGGTTTTCGGCGGCGTTTTGCACCTGGCCCCGGCTAGGCATGACGGGGTTAGGGTGGTCATAGGCTCCGGCCTGGTCCAGCGTTGGTGCTGTGGAGACAAACAGGCTGTCGTACCAACCATGCCACTGCCCTTCGAACTTGACGACGAGCTTTCGATTGTGGCGAGCCCGTGCCACGCGCAGCGCCGAGACGACTGCTTCCGAACCGGTGCTGTTAAACCTGACTTTTTCGGCGCAGGGAATTGCCTGCACCAGCAGCTCGGCAAGTTCGGTTTCTGCCTCGTGCTGTGCGGCGTACACCAGGCCCTTTTCCAGCTGCTCGTGGACCGCCTCCACCACCGGCCGGGGACTGTGCCCCAGCAGCAAAGGGCCTTGGCCCAAGACGTAGTCGATGTACTCGTTGCCATCGACATCCACGATTCGCGAACCTTTGCCCGACTGGAAGAATAACGGATGAGGAAGCTCAGCACGGCGTACGTCGCTGCTAACGCCCCCAGCCAGAACTTGTTGCGAACGCTTGAGCCATTCGACCGATTTTGTCAGTGCCATGTTCGAGTGCCTTGGGGAGGGCCGAGGATTAGGAAAGCGGAAGCAAGGAAACTGCAAGCGACCCCTGGGCGACAGGGAGTATAAGATACCGATCCTGCTTCTCGAAAACAATTTCTGGGTGGGAGCCGCGGGACGCCACTCGCTAGGATGCGTCAACGTGCCAGGCTATCCGTGCAGGCGTGGTAACTTGGGGGCACCACGCCCTATCCGATCGCAACCGGCAGATCAAGGGCGGCAGCCCTTGGTTAGTTAGCAAGGGCTCAAACTCGACCCGAAGGACTTACCCGATTTCGACGGATCCTGCGGCAGGTTACGCCGTCCGGATCTTGGCCAAGTCTTGAAGTCCCAGTTCTTCAATGGCGATTTCGCGCATCCTGTATTTCTGCACTTTTCCCGAAACGGTCATGGGGTATTCCTTCACAAATCTGAAGAAGCGCGGCACTTTGAAGTGGGCAATCTTCCCTTTGCAAAACGCTCTGATTTCTTCGGTCGAAATGGGTGGTCCTTCCTTCAGCCGAATCCAGGCCATGACTTCCTCTCCAAACTTCGCACTTGGCACCCCGACGACTTGAGCATCTGAAATCTTCGGATGGGTGAGGAGAAACTCTTCGATCTCCCGAGGATAGATGTTTTCTCCGCCTCGAATGATCATGTCTCGGGCGCGCCCCGTGATATTGACATAGCCGTCTTTATTCATGACGGCCAGGTCGCCAGTGTGAAGCCAGCCTTCTGCGTCAATGGCTTCGCGGGTGGCTTTCGAGTTCCTGTAATAACCCTTCATGATCAGGTACCCGCGTGTGCACAGCTCGCTCGGTTGCCCTCGCGGCATGATTCTTCCAGTGGCGCGATCGACGATCTTGACTTCGGTGTGCGGCATCGCTTGCCCGACGGTGCCCACACGGCGTTCCAGCGAATCGTCTACGCTGGTCTGCGTGATGACAGGAGAGGCTTCGGTCTGTCCGTACGCGATCGTGATCTGGCGGCAATGCATTCTCTCAACCACCTTCTTCATGACTTCGACGGGGCAGGGCGAACCGGCCATGATGCCCGTGCGCAACGTATCCGACCGAAAGCGGTTGAACTCTGGATGTTCCAGCTCGGCGATAAACATGGAGGGAACTCCGTACAGCGCGGTGCATCGCTCTTGCTCTACGGCGCTGAGTGTGCGGGCGGCATCGAAGACAGGCGACGGAATGACCATCGTCGCTCCCGCCAGCACCGCCGCGAGATTGCCCAGGACCATTCCGAAGCAATGATAGAAAGGAACCGGGATGCAGATCCGGTCCCTGTTGGACAATTTCATGCTATTGCCAATGAACAGGGCGTTGTTCACCAGGTTATGGTGAGTGAGCACGACGCCCTTGGGGAACCCGGTCGTCCCAGAGGTGTACTGAATATTGATCGCATCCTCGAAAGTCAGCTCGGCCTGGCGGATGTTCAGCAACTCATCAGAAATGTTCCGGCCTAACGACCGAAGTTCCGGCCAGACCAGCCAGTCGTGCTTTTTGCCCTCGCCGAGGAATACGACTCGCTTCAGTCGCGCCAGCCGCTTCGACCGCAGACGGCCCCGCCTGCACTGAGCGACTTCAGGGCAGATCTCTTCGAGCATTGCCGGGTAGTTCGACTGCCTGAAGTGGGAGTGAAACAACAACGTGCTAGTGCCCGATCGCTCCAGCGCATAAGCCAATTCCCGCGTTCCGTAGGCCGGATTGATATTCACCAGAACGGCTCCAACCGCCGCAGTGGCAAACTGGGCCAGCACCCACTCTTCGCAGTTGAACGCCCAAATCCCCACGCGATCGCCTTTTCGAATGCCGACCGCCATCAGGCCCTTGGCGGTTTCGCTGACTCGTTGCTGGAACTCTGCGTAGGATAGCCGCACGCCTTGATGGCACACCACCAACGCATCGCTTCGGGGATGACGGGCAGCGGACTCTGCGAGCGCTTCGCCAATCGTACGACCCAGAAGCGGAGGTCCAGCCGGTCCGCAGGAATAGCTCAAAGAAACAGGACTCACCACGCCGCCTCCCTGACATTGTTTCGCCCGGACAGCTTCCCTGGCGCTTGGGATCAGAAATTTTGAGGATTATATGCCGAGCCGGCTCCGCAGAGGAGGGAGAGAATTGCGGCGCCGCCGATTGTGCTGTCTTTGGCGGCCAGATACACTCTTGGCGCGGCAGTCTCTTCGGGAGCGTCTTCCAGTGCCAACCCAGATCGGGGTTGTTTTTCTGGTTACTTGTCTGGCAACGGTTGCGGTGGCTTTCCCTTTCTCGCTTTCATCGCTCGCCTCCGAACCCCATCAGACGCCGGCTAATGCACCCGTAGAGAGGGGCTCTTCTCAAAGAGCCGTCTGTAGCCAGCGGGGTCTTGTTCTGGCCTCGACCCTGCTCTGAAGCGTGCGGCGCAACCTGGTGTCGGACCTTTCAACCTTGACAGGTT